>DASTSJ010000354.1:0-7118 GCA_035760765.1 Edaphobacter sp.
GTCAGCAAGGGCCAACTGCGCGCCACCATGCCGGTCGAGGCAGCACCCGGGGTCGAGCAGGAACGCCGAAAGTCGACGCATCTGGAGGCCTTCGGCCGTCTGATCAGCGGTATCGCGCCGTGGCTCGAACTCGATTTAGGGAATGGCTCGGAAGCCGCACTGCAGGCTCAGTATAGAGAATGGTCCCGCATTGGTCTTCGCAACGGCACCGATCCATCCTCGCCGGACTACATGAACTTCGGAACCACGCCGCAGTCGGTCGTCGACGCTGCCTTCCTGGTTCTCGGAATCCTGCGCGCACCAAAGGAGCTTTGGGAGCCGCTCGATCGTCCAACCCGCGCAAACGTCATCAAGGCGCTTCAGGCCACACGCCAGGTTCTTCCCGGCCAATCCAACTGGCTGCTCTTCTCCGCAATGGTCGAAGCCGGCCTCTGCTTCATGGGCGAGCAGTGGGACGCTCTCCGCGTCGACTACGCCTTGGAGATGCATCGCGAGTGGTTCCTCGGCGATGGGACCTACGGCGACGGCGCGCACTTCCACTGGGACTACTACAACAGCTTCGTTATCCAGCCGATGCTGATGCAGGTACTGGATACCGTTCCTGCCCGCTCTGCCATGTGGAAGACCTTCAAGCCCGTCGTACTGGAGCGAGCTCGCCGCTACGCCGCCATCCAGGAGAGGATGATCAGCCCCGAGGCGACCTACCCGGCCATCGGCCGATCCATCACCTATCGCTTCGGCGCCTTTCATTTGCTCAGCGATATCAGCCTGCGCAGGCAGCTGCCAGAGCCGGTCACACCCGAGCAGGTACGCTGCGCCGTGACGGCTGTCATGCGCCGCATGATCGAACGCCCCGGCACCTTCGACTCCAGGGGATGGCTCAACATCGGCTTCGCCGGTCACCAGCCCCATCTGGGAGAGACCTACATCTCGACGGGAAGCCTTTATCTCTGCGCCGCCGCCTGGTTGCCGCTCGGCCTTCCTGCGGACGATACGTTCTGGTCCGGTCCAGCGAAGCCATGGACCCAGGCAAAGATATGGTCAGGCGACGATCTTCCCGCGGATCACGCCTCCTCTGCGTAAAGCAGTCATGGAAGACGACAAACCCGTTATGATGTCGGCGATGCGCTCGTCCTTAAAGTTGCACCTTGCCATCGCCGTTCTTCTGCCTGCCATCGCGTTCCCGCAATCCCACAGAGATGCCGACTGGGCTTACATCGGGGGATCGCCGCAGAATACCCACTACTCTCCGCTGCGCGAGATCAACCGTTCCAACGTCTCCAGGCTGCAAGTTGCATGGCGATTCGAGACTGGCGAGCCTGGAGGTCTTGAAACTACTCCGCTCATCATCGATGGAGTGCTGTTTGGCATTACCCCGTCGCAGAAGATCTTCGCGCTCGACGCCGCATCCGGGAAGCTCCTCTGGAAATTCGACTCTGGCGTCAAGGGCACCGCACCCGATCGCGGCCTCACCTACTGGAAGGGCACAGGCAACGAGAGGCGTCTCTTCGTAGGCGTCATGAACTTCATCTACGCTCTCGATCCTGAGACCGGCAAAGTCATTCCCGGCTTCGGCCAGAACGGAAGAATCGATCTTCGCCAAGGTCTGGGGCGCGATCCCGAACGGCAGTCCATCGCCCTTACCTCTCCAGCCGTCCTTTACAAGAATCTGTTGATTGTAGGCGGACGCCTGCCCGAGACCTCGCCCGCACCTCCCGGCGACATTCGCGCCTTCGATGTACATACCGGCGCCCAGCGATGGGTCTTTCACACTATTCCTCATCCCGGTGAACCGGGCTACAGCACGTGGCCACCCGACCCATGGAAGACCGCCGGCGGTGCGAATAATTGGGCCGGTATGGCCGTAGACCCCGTCCGGGGCATCGTCTATGTGCCGACCGGCTCCGCCGTGCCCGACTTCTACGGAGCATCGCGACTTGGAGACGACCTGTACGCCAACTGCCTGCTCGCGCTCGATGCCGCGACTGGAAAGCTCCTGTGGCACTTTCAGGGCGTCCATCACGACCTCTGGGATCGTGACTTCCCCTCTCCGCCCGCCCTTGCCACTATCACCCGGAACGGCAAAAAGATCGATGCCGTCGCGCAGACCACAAAGCTGGGCACCCTCTATCTCTTTGATCGCACCACCGGGAGATCTCTCTTTCCCATCGAAGAGCAGCCTGCTGCTCCCAGCACGATTCCCGGTGAGGTCGCCGCAAAGACCCAACCTCACCCACTCGTCCCGGAACCGTTCGCCCCACAGACCGTGACAGAAGCCACGCTGACAAATCGCACTCCGGCCGCACACGCGTGGGCGGTGCAGCGACTGCGGGAGTTGCGCAACGAGGGAGCGTTCGTGCCGTTCACTGTGGGCAAGGACACCCTGCTCTCTCCCAGCTTTGAGGGTGGAGCGGAGTGGGGCGGCGCTGCCTTCGATCCGCAGACCGGCATCCTCTACGTCAACGCCAACAACTATGCGTCTCTGGGAGGTCTCGCGGCCCACACCGGGGATTCGCCCGGCCGCGCCACCTACGTTGCGCAGTGCAGCGTCTGCCACGGAGACCACCGTCAGGGCTCCCCGCCGGAGTTTCCTTCCCTGCTCGGAATTACTCACCGGTTGACCAAAGAACAGATCACCGCTACCGTTCATCAGGGCAAGGACCGCATGCCCGCCTTTCCGTTTGACGGGAAACAGCTGACCGATCTCCTCGACTATCTCGCCACCCCGTCGGATACTCTCGCTGCAACCGCTCCGGCTGAAGAACAGGCGACGAATGCCGGCCATCCTGCAGTTGCCGTAACCACCAAATACACGATGACCGGTTACCGCCGCTTCAACGATCCCGACGGATATCCAGCGACCGCTCCGCCGTGGGGCACCCTGAATGCTCTCGATCTGGCCACCGGCAAGTATCTGTGGAAGATTTCTCTCGGAGAGTATCCCGAGTTGGCCGCAGAAGGCATGGACCAGACCGGCAGCGAAAACTACGGCGGTCCGCTCGTCACCGCGGGCGGTGTGCTGTTTATCGCCGCCACCAACTTCGACCACAAGATTCGCGCCTTCGACAAAACCACCGGGAAGCTATTGTGGGAGAGCGTCTTGCCGTTTGCCGGCAATGCCAGCCCTGCCACCTACCAGGTTCATGGACGCCAGTACGTGGTTATCGCTGCAGGCGGTTCCAGAATGAATCCGCGCGGCCAGACAGGAGGGGTGTACGTCGCCTTCGCTCTGCCGAAGTGAGGCGTACACGGCCAGTCGACTACTTTTGCCGCGATACCTTCGCCTTCAGCCGCTCCTCGACCAGGGGAGGCACCAGCGAGGAGACATCGCCTCCCAACTGGAAGACGCTCTTGATCAGCCTGGAGCTGACGTAGGTGTACTTTTCGGCGGGCATCATAAACAGCGTCTCGATCTCTGGAGCGAGCTTTCTGTTCATCATCGCCATCTGGAACTCGTACTCATAGTCCGAGATAGCCCGAATCCCGCGCAGGACAGCTGTCGCACCCTGCTCCCGGCAAAAATCCACCAGAAGCCCGTCAAAGGTCGCGACGGAGACGTTTCCCCAGCCGCGGGTAGCCTCGGTGATCATATCCACACGCTCCGGAACCGTGAATAAAGGTGCCGCCTTCTCCGCATTCCGCAGGATGGCCACCACCAAATGATCGACGATCTTTGCACCCCGGGCGATCAGGTCAACGTGCCCGTTCGTCAGCGGATCGAAGGTGCCGGGATAGATTGCCTTGACCGTATGCATTCATAAGCAGCATATACCGATCTCGAAAAATAATTGGCGCCGCCTGTAGTCCTGACGCTGCAACATACCGTCTGTTTTGATATCTGGACCGGCACTTGAAACGCCGCTCCGCACGAGAAGCATGTCGACCCGGACCACCATCGCCGATCTCTACACCCCGGCCCCCGAAGCCGCTGAGCCGCTTCCAGCCCCCTTCGAGGACCTGGCTGCCGTCATGGAAACGCATCGTCCACGCGTCTATCGTTTCCTGCTCGCCTCGCTGCGTGACGCCGACCTGGCCGAGACCCTCACCCAGGAGACCTTTCTCCGCGCGTGGAGTTCCCGGTCCAGCTTTCGCGGCGACTGCTCCGTTCCCACCTGGCTTACCCGGATCGCGCTGAATCTTCTTCGCGACCACACTCGGACCAACCGTTTTCGCTTCTGGCGCAGAGTCTCGGCACAGGCCGTCGACGCCATGGAGATTGCATCCTTTCTGCCGCATCGCGACTCTGCCCATGACGCACGATTAATTGCTACCGAGCAGGTCGAACTTCTCTGGCGGGCCGTCGATACCCTCTCTGACCGTCAACGCACCATCTTTCTTCTGCGATTCGTTGAAGAGATGGAGCTCTCCGAGATCGTCTCCGCGACCGGTCTTCCACTGAGTACCGTCAAGAGCCACCTTTATCGCGCGCTGGCCCACACTCGCGAACGCTATTCGAAACTCTCCAGGAAAACCACATGAACTCCAACGCTCACCTCACCGAACAGCAGCTTTACGATCTTGTGATTGCAGGATCCACGGAGAATCCGCCGGAGCTCAAACCGCTGCGCGAACACCTTCTTCGCTGCCCCGAATGCGCAGCAGAACTGGCCTCTCTTCGTGAGCCGCTTGAGGACTTCCGCTCGTCCGTAACCGCATGGGCCAGCCATCACTCCGCAGGCCACTCGTGGACGCGTGCATCTCGCTCCACCTCATTCGGCATGCTCTCGGCGTGGCTTCTGGCAGCCGCTGCTCTCATCCTTCTGATCGCGCTTCCTTTTGCGACGCACCACAACTCGGCCAGAATCGCGACCCGCGACGTTACGCATTCCACCCCGCACCCTTCGGCCTCATCCTCCACAACCTCCGGTGATGAGGCTCTGCTCGAGGAGGTCAACCAGACGGTTTCCTCCTCGATTCCCACTCCCATGCAGCCGCTGGCCGATCCAACGGCGGCTGACGGCAGCAAGACCGACTCCAACTCAAGGAACTAATTATGACCCGCTCGTCTCTCTTCACGCTCGCTCCTCTCGCGTTGCTGTGTGTTCTCTCTTCATCTGCCGAACCGCCCGCGCTCCAGACTCCTCCTCCTCCGGCCCCTGCGCCGTCACCTGCTCCCCCATCGGCAGTGACTATCAAGGGACCGAGGCGGACACAAAACATCCAATACAGGGCCATCGACCGCGGACCGGGAATGGGCATGCACATCGGACTGCCTGGCATGTGGTGGAAGAATGCTGAGATCGCCCAGAAGATCTCACTCACCACGGACCAACAGAAACGCATGGACGATATCTTTCAGCAGAGCCGCCTTCAGCTCATCGATCTGAAGGCCAATGTCGAAAAGCAGGAGGTCATGTTGGAGCCCATGCTCTCGGCAAATCCTCCCGATACCAACAAGGTCCTTGCCCAGATTGACCGCGTCGCCGGTGCGCGTGCCGAGCTCGAAAAGGCCAATGCACGCATGCTGCTGGGCATCCGCGGAGTTCTCTCCGCCGACCAGTGGACGAAGCTGCAGGCAGAGGAACGGGAAAATCGCCGGTACATGTTTCACTTCAAAGGAGGTCCGGACGGTCCTGGTGACCCGGGACCTCGCACCCATGGACACGGCCCCGAGAGTCTGATGATCGAGCCGGGCATCGGGGAGACTTTGCAGGTGGCTCCGGGAGGTCCGCTGAGCATGCTTGCTCCACCAGCGCTTCCCGACCTGGGGCCTGCAGCAGTGTCCATCCGCAGCGCGCTAGCTCCTGCTACTGGAGCGGATCTAGACATGGAGCTTCCTCCACCTCCTCCACTCGACCTCGATCAGTAAATGAGCTGTTCACGAAAAGCGAAAAAGGCTCTCGCAAAACGCGAGAGCCTTTTTATGTCTCAATCGTCTTGATCTACGACCGTTTACCTTTGACCACCTCGGTCGCGGCAGCAGCTCCGTTGGCTGGGACTGCGGGAACCTCTGCTGCCCCCTCCGTCGATGCGATATTCAGCTTCTTCCGGATCTCACCGTCGATGCGGGCGAAGATGTCCTTATTCTCTTTCAGGAAGTTCCGCACGTTCTCTCGTCCCTGCCCGATGCGCTCGCCAGAGTAGCTGTACCAGGCGCCGCTCTTCTCCACGACTCCGTGAAGAACTGCCAGGTCCAGAACATCGCCTTCGCGCGAGATTCCCTCGCCGTACAGGATGTCGAACTCGGCATCGCGGAAGGGTGCCGCAACCTTATTCTTGACGACCTTAACTTTTGTACGCGAGCCGGTTACAACGTCGCCTTCCTTGACGGCGCCGATGCGGCGGATGTCGATGCGGACCGAGGAATAGAACTTCAGGGCGCGGCCGCCGGTCGTCGTCTCGGGATTCCCGAACATCACGCCGATCTTGTCGCGGATCTGGTTGATGAAGATCAGGCAGGTGCGCGACTTCGAGACCGTGCCGGTCAGCTTACGCAGCGCCTGGCTCATCAGGCGGGCCTGCAGGCCCATGTGCGAGTCGCCCATCTCTCCATCGAGCTCGGCCTTGGGGACCAGCGCGGCGACCGAGTCGACCACCAGAACGTCGATCGCTCCAGAACGAACCAGCGCCTCAACGATCTCCAGCGCCTGCTCACCGTAGTCGGGCTGCGACACCAGAAGGTTGTCGGTATCGACGCCAAGCTTCTTTGCGTAGACAGGATCGAGCGCATGTTCGGCGTCCACAAACGCCGCCAGGCCGCCCGCTTTCTGGGCCTCTGCCACGATTTGCAGGGTAATGGTGGTCTTACCCGAAGATTCCGGGCCGAAGATCTCCACAACGCGTCCGCGGGGAACGCCCCCCACACCCAGAGCAGCATCGAACGAGATGGAACCCGTGGAGATGACCGAGATGGGGACGATGGCCTCTTTGGCTCCAAGCCTCATGATGGAGCCCTTGCCAAACTGCTTTTCCAGTTGCGAAAGCGCTGTCTCTATAGCCTTATTGCGGTCATCTGCCACGTAGTGTTCTCCCTGATGAAACGTCAAAGCGGATTCTAGCATTCAATTGCATAGAAGCAAAGAAAAAGCGAATATTCGTGAATTGTATGGTGACTAATAGGGTTTCTCACCCGCCTTGCGATCCTAACCCCAGTTTCGCAAAACGATCGCCAAAGGGAC
>DASTSJ010000355.1:0-5031 GCA_035760765.1 Edaphobacter sp.
CCGCCATCGCTGCCGAAGGTGATGACGACATCCGGCTGGAACCGGCGCATGCGCCGGACAAGATGCTCAGTGGCTTCAATCAGAGGAACGTTTTGAAGCTGGGCATCGTGATACCCCAGCACCTCGTGCTCGGTCACCCCGAGAACATCGCAGGAGGCCGCGAACTCCCTGCGCCGCGTCTCGCCCAGCTCCGAGCCGGACTCGGCAGAACCGCGATACGTCGCTGCCTGTCCATCCGTGAAGCAGATAACGGACGTCTCGACGCCACGATCTGCGGCCAGCGCCAGCGCCCCTCCAAATCCAAAACACTCATCATCCGGGTGCGCTACCACGCACATCAGTCGCTGGCCCAAACCGCCGCCCCTCCCTCCAGATCCAAATTCATATCCGTGTCGAAGAGCTCACCCGAAACCAGATCCTCAATCGCAGCATCAGGATCGACCGCTCGAACCGGAGCGAACGTCCTGCGGTGCAGCGCAGAAGGACCAAGCGCAGTTAGGGCGCGCCGGTGCTCGGGTGTCCCGTAGCCCTTGTGGGATGCCAATCCGTAACCCGGATGAAGTGAATCCATCTCACGCATCAGTGCGTCGCGATGAACCTTTGCGACAACAGAGGCTGCCGCAATCGAAAGGCTGAGAGAATCGCCATAGATCAGCTTGGTCTGCCGGCAGGGGTGATCGATCCGCATGGCGTCGATCAGCAGGTGGTCCGGCTCCATGGGAAGTCCTCGAACGGCCATCAGCATCGCCATCCGGGTCGCCTGATAGATATTGATCCGATCAATGGTCTCGGCATCGACCTCCGCCACGCTGACGGCGAGTGCGACCTTCCGGATCTTCCGCTCCAGGCGTTCGCGATCCTTGCGCAGGAGCTGTTTCGAATCTTTCAATCCTGCTGTCGCCAGCCCTTTGATTCGCTCAGGAAGGATGACGGCTGCGGCAACGACCGGGCCAAAGAGCGCGCCACGACCCACCTCGTCCACCCCCGCGATGACGCGGTATCCACAGTATCGAAGTGCCTGTTCCGGCGCGTCGCTGCAGATCAGCTGCCGCAGCATCTGCTGCTTGGCCGTCGCTGCAGTGACGGTTTTCTGGCTGCGGAGAGGAGTAGGGAAAGCCATTGCCTGGATGTGAGTTTATCGAACCCAGGCAAAAGAAAACCACGGCGTAGAGCCGTGGCTTCTGTGGAAATGATAGTAGGGGTTAGCTGGCGCGCTCCACCTCGCGGAGACGGGCGGCCTTGCCGCGCAGACCACGGAGGTAGAAGAGCTTGGAGCGGCGAACCTCGTAGGAGCGAATCTTTTGGACGCGATCCACAACCTTGGAATTGTAAGGGAAGATACGCTCGACACCCTGGCCGAAGCTCATCTTGCGAACGGTAAAGGTACCCTGAGGCCCCTTACGGCAGGCGATCACAATTCCTTCAAATGCCTGCAGACGCTCTTTCTCACCCTCACGGATTTTAACCTGAACGCGGACAGTGTCGCCTGGAGCGAAGTCGGGAAGATCGGTCCGCTCAAGCTTCGCGGCCAGTTTCTGCATGATGGGATGAATAGACATGAGGATTTCCTATATGAACTCGAGTCCTCAGTTTACACGATTTGAGCTCGTTAGTACCAGCAGACGATGCGAAATGAGCGAACTGAATCCCTACCCAGAGATTTCGTTTGCCTCGCGGAGTTCCTGTCTCAGCTCTTGCACTAGCTTCCTGTCCCGGGGTGTAAGCTCTGCTTTTTCCAACAGATCTGGCCGGTTGATCAGAGTCTTCCGTAATGACATCCTTCGTCGCCATGCACGAATCGCCTCGTGATTGCCTCCCTGCAGAACATCCGGCACCACACTCCCATCAAACTCCGCGGGCCGGGTGTAATGCGGGTAATCCAGAAGTCCTCCGGTCCCGTGCGTCGTTCGCGGAGCTCCTCCTGGATCTTCCGCTTCCTCCGCATCGTCCTGTGCTCCGAAGCTTTCGAAACGGGAAGAGTCAGGATGTCCGAGCGCTCCCGGCAGCAGCCGGACGACTGCATCCACGATGACCGCTGCGCCTAGCTCTCCGCCGGAGAGGACATAATCGCCGATCGACAGCTCTCGATCGCATAGAAGCTCATTGACCCGCTCATCGACGCCTTCATAGCGTCCGCAGATCAGGACGACGCGCTCCAGTTGGGATAGCTCCTGAGCGATTTTCTGGTTAAAAGGCCGACCCTGTGCCGAAAGCAGGATGACCGACTCTCTTTGGGGATCGCGCTCCCGCTTACGGGTGATGTTCAGCGACGAAAGGGCATCGTAAATTGGTTCTAGTTTGAGGACCATGCCTTCTCCCCCGCCGAAAGGTCTGTCGTCAACGGTACGATGCCGGTCATGAGTAAAGCTTCGTAGATCGTGGGTTGCGATCTCGACCAGACCTGCGCTGCGAGCGCGTCTGAGGATGCCGTACTCGAAGATACTGGCAAAAAAATCCGGAAAGATGGAAATGAGGTCAAAGCGCATTGGGGATCAATTGGGCCTTCTTTAGGCAAGCCGCAGAATCAGTTCGGATACCTTCAGCTCCGAGTTTCAGGGTAAACATAACCACGGCAACATGCACACCACAGACGTTCAGACGCCGCAGACTCTCCCAGGTCGTTCTCGCGGCGGCCGCGCTGGCTCTGGTTCCTGCTGCACCTGCGCTCCATGCGCAGGAGACAGCCGGAACCAGCCAGCAGTATTCAAGCAGTGCGCAGGCTGCATCGCCGCAGCTTGCCGAAAACCATGAGGTCGAATTCTTCTCGTCTGGGCCTGAGATAGAGTCCGCCCGGCAGCTTCCCGCGGCGAGTGCTGCCGGTGCTGCTCCTGTTGGTGAAGCGGCCCCGTTCCATTCCTGGCGCCTGGACATCATGGCAAACTCTCTCGGCGCCGGATTCGAGGTATCCACCCCGATTGCGCGACGCTTCGACGTCCGCGGAGGGGCGAATATCACCTCGTTCGGATACGAGTTCGATGTGGACGGTCTGCACTATGACTCCCGCATTCTGCTCCGCTCGGGAAACGTGAAGCTGGACTGGTTTCCGCGTCGTCGGAACTTCCACATCAGCCCTGGCATCCTGTACGCGAACAATTATGTGGATGCTCCCTCTCACGTCCCAGCGGGCGCAAAGTTCACGCTCGGTGACGAAAACTTTGTCAACAGTGTGGATGACCCGGTTCATGGGCATGCCAGCCTCGTGTTCCCTCACCGGGTGTCGCCTATCCTGACAGCAGGCTTCCGCAATATTCTCCCAGGTCAGCACCGTCACATCTCCGTGCCGTTGGAGTTTGGCGTCGCCTTTACAGGATCTCCGAAGATCGACGTCACGCTCGCGGGAAGAGCCTGCCAACCGGACGGCTGCTTCACCTTCGAGGACAATGCAGAGGCACAGCAGAGCCTCAGGGACGAGGTTCGAGATATCAATAACACCCTGAGCAGCATCCCTGTTTATCCGATTCTCTCGCTCGGATTTGGCTACCGCTTCTAACCCTGGCGATTTACATCAACGAGACCGGCCGGCAGCTTCATCAGAAGTTTCCGGCCGGGAATATCGATCTGCTCAAGGAATACCTTCACAAAGGGAACAAGGATCTCGCCGCCATCCGCCCCGTGGATGATCAGAATAGGTGCCGCTTCGGCAAGGCGCACGCCATCGGAAGACACAGGAAACTGAACCTCGGTAACCACCCCTATGGGTACGGAGTTATCAAAAACGTTACATCCAACAAGGTCGCTGACATACGCAGAATCTTCTTCAAGGGGCATTCGATCGCTTTCGCTCACGACGAGATCGAGCCCTGCCAAGGCTTCGGCGGCAGAGATGTTGTCGATTCCAGCGAGTTGAAGAACGACGCGTCCCCGATTGCGGCCTACGGGAAGCCAGGAAGAAAGAACTTCAACCGGGCGAGGTTCAGCCTGTCGTGACGACGTTGCTGGAGATGCGAGGTAAAGTCCCTGACGGCCAGCCAGACGTTCAGGAAAGTCGGTCAGTAACTCCGCCAGTATCTCTCCCTTGCGACCCTGCGGCCGAAGCAGATGGGCAAGCAGGACCCAGGAGGATGATTTCTCTTGCATGTTGTAAAGAATAAATGGCCTGAGGTGGGGAGGGGGTTTCTCAGGAGTTCTGCTGCGTCTGTTCTTCGACGATATCGAGCGCAAAGCGGTGCTTCAGCTTCATGCTGGCCGCAGAAAGGATGGTACGCATGGAGCGCGCGGTCCTGCCCTGCTTTCCGATAACCTTGCCGATGTCGTTCGGGGCGACCCGAAGCCGGATAACGGTGGAGTCGTCTTCATCGAAGGACTCGACCGAGACGCTCTCCGGCGAGTCGACCAAGGCACGCGCGATATCTGCGATCAGTTCGATCATGTTCGTCACGCCATTATTTTCGCCCGCCCTCTGCTGGGTCAGGGTCATGACACACCTCCTGGGGGAATCACAATGTGGGGCCGATGCTCTACCGTTGCCTCGTCTATTGCGAGATCTCAGGGATGTACTGCACGAGCGTAGCCGTGATATCCCGGCGGGCCCGAACGGACCCATAAGCAGACCTATGGGACGCCCGAGCAAACCGGGAACTGCAATACCTGAAGTCTACGTGAGGAGCTCCTCAATCGGAGCAGGAGATATCTATGGCACGGGCAGATCTTTGGGAACCGGTACTCTGTTCCCAAAGATTGCGAATGGTAACTTACGCGGCAGGAGCCGATTCCACTGCGGGAGCGTTTGCAAGGAGCTTCTGGACGCGGTCAGAGAGCTGAGCTCCTTTGCTGGTCCAGTAATCGATGCGGTCGCGCTTCAGTTCAACGCTGCCAGGATTGGTGCGCGGGTTGTAGGTGCCGACGACCTCGATCGAACGACCATTGCGAGCACGATCTTTCTCAATAACAACGACGCGATAGTGGGGCTGCTTACGCGCTCCGACGCGCGCCAAACGAATCATTAACACGAGGAAACCTTTCGATGCTGGATTGTTCTTGGGGGACGGCAACGCCGTCTCGTCCTCTGCGCTCGATTTCAAAACCGCAGGT
>DASTSJ010000356.1:0-10919 GCA_035760765.1 Edaphobacter sp.
TCGGCTTCCTCGTGCCACCGGACTCGCGCAGCCTCCTGCTCGCTTGCACCTTCATGGACCAGAAGTTCCCGCACCGCGTCCCGCCGGGTGGCCGTCTGCTCCGTGCCTTCTTCGGAGGCCGCTCTGCTGAGCGCGTGTTGAAGTGCGGCAATGACGAGATCGCTTCGATTGCGAGGATGGAGCTGGCCCGTATCCTCGGCCCATTGCCCGAACCGCGCATCACGGTCATCCGGCGCTGGCCGCTTTCCCTCCCTCAATATGCCGTCGGGCATCTGGAGCGTATGCAGGAACTGGATGACCGCATTCGTGCGCTCGGGAATCTCCATCTTCTCGGCAACGGCTTTCGCGGCGTAGGTCTGCCCGATCTGGTGCGCGACTCGCGTGCCGCGGCGCGCTCAATCGTCCAGGGTTGAGGCGAGCAGCGCTTCCACCTCTTCTCGCCGCGGCATCGAAGGCGCGGTTCCCCTCCTTGTCACCGAGATCCCCGCGACCGCACAGGCGAAGCGTGCTGCTTCACGGAATTCTTTTCCTTCAGCCAGCGCCACGGCCAGACCTCCGTTGAAGGCGTCTCCCGCCCCGGTCGTCTCAACGACTGCTCCGGCCCTGATCGCAGGCACGTGCGCGGTCATCTCGCGGCTCTTGAGCAACACACCATTTTCGCCAAGCGTGAGGGCCACGTTGCGGACTCCGCGGGCGAGCAGTATCTCAGCGGCGCGCTCCGCTCCTCGCAGGTCCTCGACGGCAACGCCGGTCAGCGCTTCTGCTTCGCTCTCGTTGGGAGTGAGGTAATCACACAGCGGATAGATCGAATCGGACAGCGGCAGCGCGGGCGCTGGATTGAGAATCGTCGTCACACCGCATGCGCGCGCAAGCTGCAGGCCGTGCTCGACGACAGGAACCGGAAGCTCAAGCTGAGCGACAAAGACCGACGAAGACGCGATGGCGCCGTGGGCGACATCGACCTCGTTCGTCGTGATCTCGAAGCACGCTCCAGGAACGATGATGATTGCATTTTCCCCTCGCTTCTCGTCGAGGATGATGGCGGCCGCACCGGTGGGATTTTGCGTGCTGGCAATGAAGTTAGTATCTATCCCTTCCTCGCGATAGAGCGCTCGGGCCATGTCACCGAAGGGATCCTTCCCGAGCTTCGTGATGAAGCAGACATCGCCTCCAGCACGCGCCGCAGCGACGGCCTGGTTCGAGCCCTTCCCGCCCGGCCCGACCGCAAAGGACGAGCCCATGCGGGTCTCGCCCCATGCAGGCAGTGCGTTCACGTGGAAGGCCAGGTCGGCGACGAAGCTCCCCAGCACGACAATTCTTCTTTTGTTCAAACTCACCATCGCTCCCGTTGCCCAGCATAGCTGAGAAGCCTGAATCCAATTTGGTACACGTTATCCACGGAAATTTAACGTTGCAGGCTTCAAAAGGGTTGAAGGGCACTGGCTTTCGAACGATACTCCAGACAAGAAGCTTGAGCTTCACAAGACGGTTTTTACCGAGAGACTTCGATCGTGAGCCGCTACAACCGTCAAGACGTCGTTCGGATCCTGCACCTGAACACGCGACAGTTGATGTCGTGGGAGCGGGCCGGGATCGTCTCTCCCAAAGCAGAGTATTCCTTCGAAGATCTGAGTCAGCTCCGCACGTTACGCGATCTTCAGGCCCACGCCGTCCGCAGACGCACGCGCATCTCGTCGAAGAATATTCGCACCTCGATTGAAGCCATGCAGCGCGTGGCTGGGATGAAGAACCCGCTGCTCGAAAGCTCCGCAGTGCGTCGCGGCTCTCACCTTGCGTTTCGCCTGGAAGGTGTTCTGGTCGATCCGCTCACGCAGCAGCTTGCGTTCGACTTCGACGCCTCCGCACGTCCGCGCTGTGAGCTGGTCTGCGGCAGCGAACCCGCCCCGCAGACGCCGGCGCAGAGGTCAGCAGCTGTACAGGAGATGTTTCTACGCGCGGTGCAGCTTGAGGAAAAAGCCGCGACCATCCCGCAGGCTGCGACCCTGTACGAGGCGATTCTCGCACTCGAACCGGCGCATGCACCGGCGCTGATCAACCTGGGAACGATCTACTACAACATGCGTCAGTTCGACCTGGCCGAGCGGCTGTATCGCCGCGCTACCATCGCTGACCCGGACTACGCTCTGGCCTTCTTCGACCTCGGTAACGTGCTGGACGAGATGCAGCACCTGAGCGAGGCGACCGCCGCCTACGAGAAAGCCGTCGCGCTTGTTCCGCAGTACGCGGACGCGCACTATAACCTCGCGCTCGCCTATGAGCGGCAGGGGCAGAAGCGCCGTGCGCTGCGGCACTGGCTTACCTACGTTCGCCTCGACCCGGTTGGGCCGTGGGCGAATCACGCGCGTGACCAGGCGAGGAAGATCCTGAAGTCGGAGAAACTGTCGATCGTCACCCGACGTGGCCGACTGGTCCGGGCGGGGTGACTACACCTGCCGCTTTTTCCTCTGAAATAGGGCTCGTGAGCCCGTAGAGCCCTGCTGGACGAAGTGTAGCGCGAATTCTACGAATTTGACCGGTGATTTGAATACCTGGACAGGAACTGAAGAGTCCTCCTGTCAGCATCCCGAAGGCTCTGTGAATCGAAGCCGTGTTCCTGATCCGGGTAGATGTGGGTTTCGCAGATTAGCTTGACCAGCAGGCACAACTTTGAAAGTTGAGTAGCATTGATCACCGGAATGTTCGTATCGCGGCCGCCATGCAAGATCAGCAACGGGGGCATTCCTCTCATCTCTCGAAAGAATTTGTCTGGAAGGCTTCCGTACCACTCCGCTATTGCGTCTAGACCTCGTCCCTGGCTACCCAAAGCCAGAGCGATCGAAGCGCCGAGGGAAAATCCCACGAGAACAGTGCCTTCGCTTCGACCGGCCTTCAGCTTATCCATCAGGTTTCTAACCACCGCGACCCATACTGCATAGTTCTCATCAGTTCCAGCTGAGTTCCTTGTGGCCTCAAGATAATGCGGTATTACCACCTGGTAGCCATGCTGAGCAAAGAACCTCGCCTGCTCCCTATAGAAATCGCTCGAACCGCTCGCCCCGTGCAGGAGGATCATCAACGGCACCCCGGTACTCGCGCCGAAGGTTTCATAGCTGATTTCTTGCTTTCCTTCGGCGTGATTCTTCCTGCTCCGTCCAGGCGAAGCTCCTAACAACAGCGCGCTGCAGATTAGAAGGGCTAGCGACGGAGCCAAGGTACGCCTTCTGATCCCTCTCGCGTTGAAATGGCACGGCGATGCGCCTATAGGAGTCATCTCGTTCACAGGATGAGCTTCGCGATCGTGGCAAGCTGCATGAAGGACGTGCCTTCGTAGATCTTGCCGATCTTGGCGTCGCGATAGAACTTCTCGACGGGATAGTCTTTTACGAACCCTGAGCCCCCGAAGACTTCGACCGACAGCGAGGCGACCCGCTCGGCGACGTGCGAAGCAAAGTATTTGGCCATGGCGGCTTCCTTCAGGAAGGGCTGGTTTGCATCCTTAAGACGGGCGGCGTTGTAGACCATCAGGCGAGCGGCTTCGATCTGGGTGGCCATCTCGGCCAACTGAAACTGCATGGCCTGAAAGTCGGCGAGCGGGTGTCCGAACTGTTTGCGCTCCTTCGCCCAACGGACGGCGTGCTGCCATGCTCCCTGGGCGAGCCCCAGCATCTGGGCGCCGATGCCGATGCGACCTTCGTTAAGGGTCTCAATGGCGATCTTGTAGCCCTTTCCCGGTTCTCCGAGGACATTTGAGGCCGGGACGCGACAATCCCGAAAGACGAGCTCGCAGGTGCTGGAGGCGCGGATGCCGAGCTTGTCTTCTTTTTTGCCAAGAGTGAAGCCGGGGGTGTCCTTCTCAACCAGGAACGCGGTGATGCCCTTGTACCCGGCATCGCGGTCGATGGTGGCGAAGACGATAAAGAGTCCGGCTTCTCTAGCGTTTGTGATCCACAGTTTCTGGCCGTTGAGGATGTAGTCCTCGCCCTGACGGGCGGCGCGGGTCTCGAGCGCGAAGGCATCGGAACCGGAGCCGGCCTCGCTGAGCGCGTACGCACCGATCGTGTCGGCGGCGAGCCGCGTGAGGTAGCGCTGCTTCTGGTCCTCCGTCGCCCAGCGAACGAGCGCGTTGATGCAGAGCGTGTTCTGCACATCAACCAGAACGCCCACCGAGGGGTCGACGGCCGAGATCTCTTCGACGGCGAGGATTGCCTCGAAGAAGGTTCCCGCTGCGCCGCCGTACTGCTCCGGCACCTCGATGCCCATCAGGCCCAGCGAGAAGAGCTGCCGCACAAGCTTTGCGTCCATCTGCTGGGCCTCATCCATGGAGCGGACCAGCGGGGCGATCTCCGCAGCAGCAAAGCTTCGGACCGTGTCGCGAAACATGCGCTCGTCATCAGTGAGCTGGGTGAGCGCGGCGGGGTTCTGCATCATGTGGCTGTGACCTCAGAGGAGTTGAGTTTAGCTGCTCAATCTGGTGATTGGAAATGTTGGCAGGACGTGAACAGGTCGAGCTTGCGCTCGATGCCCACCTTAGGCGCGATGAGGCCGCGGCGAAGATGGGGCATCCGGTTGGGGTGTAGCTGAATGGCGTGTCGGCGGCGGACCGTAGTCAACCGCATATCCCTTCGACTTCGCTCAGCATGACATCTTTCGAAGGAGAGACTACGCCGGGATCACGAACACGCGGGCATAGCGTCGGCTGCGATTGCTCAAAGGTTTTAGACTGGTAGATAGTTCATTCCCCGATGACAAAGAAGCCTCACCCACCGCGAACTCCCCTCCCCTTCCTTGGCGTTGCCTGCGCGGTCGGGGTTTCGACCATGTACTACAACCAGCCTCTGCTGGAGGAGATTGGCCGGACGTACGGCGCTACAGCCGGGCGCACGGGTTTTATCGCCGTGGCGACCCAGGTCGGCTACGCGCTTGGGCTGCTGTGCTTTGTTCCGCTGGGAGATCTGCTGGAACGCCGTGCCCTGATGATGCGGCTCTATGCCGCGGTCGCCGTGGGACTCCTGCTGGTGGCGTTTTCGCCGACGCTGAGCTTTCTGATCGTGGGTTCGGCGGTGATCGGCATGCTGGCCTCGGTGACCCACATCGTGCTGCCCATCGCGCCTGACCTGGTGAGCCACGAGGAACGCGGGCGCGCCATTGGCACCGTGATGACCGGGCTGCTGCTGGGAATCCTGTTGGCACGCACCTTCGCAGGATGGGTGAGCAACCTTGCGGGCTGGCGATGGGTCTTCGGGATCGCCGCCGTGATGAACGGAGTCTTCGTTCCGCTGCTGTGGCGAGTGATGCCGAAGCTTCCGCCGAAACAGCATCTGAAATACGGCGACGCCATGCGGTCTTTGTGGACGCTGTACCGGACGCAGCCGCTGCTGCGCGAATCGGGAACCATCGGTGCGCTGGTCTTCGCCTCGTTCAGTTGCTTCTGGACAACGCTCGCCTTCCTGCTCGAAAGCCATTACCACCTGGGTGCTGGTGTGGCAGGAACATTCGGCCTGGTTGGGGCAGCAGGAGCGATGGTGGCTCCACTGGCCGGAAAGCTGGCCGATAAACACGGCTCGCGCTGGGTCATCTCGATCGGCATGGCGCTGCTGGCGTTCTCCTACGTCACGCTGTGGGCGCAGGAGCGGATCCACATGGCGATCGCCCTGCACCTCGTAGCCCTAGCCTTCGGGGTGATCGTACTGGATGTCGGCGCACAGATGTGCCAGGTGGCCAACCAGACGAGGATCTTCGGGTTGGACCCATCGGCACGAAGCCGTTTGAATACCGTCTACATGACGGTCTACTTCACCGGCGCGGCAGTTGGCTCGGCGCTTTCGACCATCGCCTGGGTGCACTGGCACTGGAACGGCGTCTGCGGACTGGCAGTAGGGCTGATCGGCCTGGCGGCGCTACGGCATAGGTTCGGTCGGCGGCTGATGACAGAAGATCACTGCCATCCAACGAAAGAAGATGAGTTGATGGAGGCCTGAAGACTGACCGGTTTTTCTAAGGCAAAACAGCGCGCAGAGGTGTGGTGAGCGAGGCAGGGATCGAACCTGCAACCCCGAGCTTAGAAGGCTCGTGCTCTATCCGATTGAGCTACTCGCCCCGGCGCGCCGGTCTTCCCTGCAGGAAGACGGTCCTGTCCCATTGTAAACGGGACGATTGCCGACTCTTTTGTAAAAACGTAATGCGCTGAAGTGGGATTGTCATGTCTACTGGGCGTGTCACGGAAGAAAGGGTGGTGCGAATGGACAGGCTGAAGGGGAAGAGTGCGCTGATTACAGGAGGCAGCTCGGGCATTGGCCTCGAGACCGCACGGCAGTTTCTGGCCGAGGGCGCGAGGGTCGCGATCACCGGAAAGAATCCTGAGACGCTGGCTACGGCGCTGAGTGCGCTGGGAGGCGAGGCACTGGTGTTTGAGTCGGACGCAGCCGATGTGTCCGCACAGAAGAAGCTGGCCGAGCAGATCGGCGAGGCCTTTGGCACGCTCGATGTACTGTTCGCGAACGCCGGGGTGGTGGAGTTGCGGCCGATCGGGCAGTGGGATGAAGCGGCGTTCGACAGATCGATGGGGATCAACTTCAAAGGGCCGTTCTTTTTGATCCAGGAGCTTCTGCCCTACTTCGCGCACCCGGCCTCGATCGTCCTGATGGGCTCCGTCAACGCGCACATCGGCATGCCGAACACCAGCATCTATGGCGCGAGCAAGGCCGCGTTGGCTTCGCTGACGAGAACGCTCTCAGCAGAGCTGATCTCGAGGGGAATCCGCGTGAATGCCATCAGTCCGGGGCCGATTCGCACGCCGCTGTACGGCAAGCTTGGGATTCCGGATGCGGAGCAGAAGAATTTTGCTGCGGCGGTCGAGAGCCAGGTTCCGGCGAAACGCTTCGGCGAAGCGATCGAGGTCGCCAAGGCCGTCGTGTTTCTGGCGTCGGATGAGGCTCCGTTTACCGTCGGCAGTGAGTTGCTGATGGATGGCGGCCTCGCTCTGTAATGGCTCTGCGCTACAGGGTGGCGAAGGCGCGGCTGCGCAGCAGGGTCGATATGTCGATGAGCGCGTCGCCCCAGCGGGCCTCCGCCGCCTGCTCGTCGTAACCGATGGCTTTGACGTAGAGGCTGATGGCGAAGCCTTCCTGTGGTGTGGTGATGTCGAGCAGCGCTGGACGAAGCACGCATTCGACAATGGCGTAGGGATGCTCCAGCGGAGCGGCGAGACGCGCAATGCGATGCATTAACTGCTCATGCTGGTGAAACGAGACGAAGATGGAGCGCTCGCGCCAGAGCAGGTCGACGTAGCTGGCCAGCCCGAAGCCACCGTCTTCGGGGATCATATTGAGCTCGTAACGCAGGCTTTCAAGCTCATCGTCGTTCAACTTCCATACATCGCATTTAGCTGTGAAGACCGGTGAGCGTGCGGCGTTGAGCGCACGCAGAGCGTGAAGCAGCGAGGGGTACTGCGAGGCTTCTTCCAGCCAGTCAAGGTCGTCCGGATTTTCGCGAAGATCGATGAAGTGACGTGAGGGCTCGTCGGGATCGCTCCAGGGAACGACAAGAACCGGATCATCGGCGCCGCACTCGACGGCCCACTCGCAAAGCATCTTCTTATCTTAGCGGTAGAGCGGCTTCGGGAGCTTGATCTGAATGTGCATGCTGTTGGTTGCGAGCAGACAAACCGCAGATCCTTCGACGTTGCTGCGCTCCGGTCAGGATGACACCTGCTTATGAAAAGAAGGTGTCATCTCGGAGCGGGAGTGACTTTCTCGGGCCTCAATCAATTGAGGCTAGGTCAGCAAACCTTCTACTACGGAAGGCGCACTGGAGAGCGCTTTGTCGAGCGCACTAGGATCGCTTCCGCCTGCCTCGGCAAGATCGGGACGACCGCCGCCGCGTCCGCCGACCACGGCTGCAAGCTGGCCGACGACCTTGCCCGCCTGTACGCGCGAGGTCAGGTCCTTGGTGATGCCGACGATCAGCGAGACCTTGCCCTCTGCAGCGGCGCCGAGAACGACGACGCCTGATCCGAGCTTGCCGCGAAGCTCGTCGACCAGGTTGCGCATCTGACTCTTGTCGAGCGCATCCACGCGCTGTGCGAGAACCTTGACTCCCTTGACTTCGATCGCGGAGGATGCGGCGTCGGACACTGCGGCGGAGGCAGACTTCATGCGCATCTGCTCGAGTTCGCGGCGTAGCTTCTTCATCTCCTCTTCCTGCGCGGCGATGCGCTGGCGCAGAGCATCGGCTGGAGCGGATTCTGTCGCGCCGACCATCTGGCCGACGACGCGGGCGACGTCGTAGTCACGGCGGAACTCGCTGAGTGCGCCGATGCCGCTGACTGCCTCGACGCGGCGCACGCCGCTCGAGACGGAGCCTTCACCAACCAGCTTGAGCAGGCCGATCTCGCCGGTGGCAGCGGTGTGGGTTCCACCGCAGAGCTCGGTCGAAAAGTCACCGATCTTCACGACGCGGACGCGCTCGCCGTACTTTTCACCGAAGAGCGCCATCGCGCCAAGATCGTTCACCGCAACGTCGATGGGGACGTCGACCAGGGTCTCGACTTTGGTGTTGGCGAGTACCTGCTGGTTGACGATGTCTTCGATCTGCTGCAACTCTTCTTCCGCGACTCCGGTGAAGTGCGAGAAGTCGAAGCGAAGACGTGTGGCGTCGTTGAGCGATCCGGCCTGCTTGACGTGCTTGCCCAGCACCTCGCGCAGCGCAGCGTGGAGCAGGTGGGTTCCGGTGTGGTTGCGCTCGGTGGCGCGGCGGTTGTCGCCGTTGACGACGGTGTCGACGGTATCGCCTACAGCGAGCGTGGCGCGGGCCTTCACCTTGTGGGCGAAGACGCCCTGCACGGGCTTGGTGACTCCGGAGACATCGGCGATGACGGTGTTGTGATCGTCGGAGTAGAGCCAGCCGATGTCGCCGACCTGACCGCCGGAGTCGGCGTAGAAGCTGGTGGCATCGAGGACGACTTCACCCTGCTCGCCAGTCTTTATCTCAGGCACGCCGACGCCGTCCTTTACCAGAGCGAGGATCTTTGCTCCTTCGACCTTGAGCGAGGCGTAGCCCTCGAACTCCGTCTTGGCGAGCTCGCGATACACAGGAGCGGCAGACTTCTGCGAGCCGCCCTTCCACGAGGCGCGAGCGCGAGCCTGCTCCTCGGAACGAGCGCGCTCGAACCCATCCATGTCAAAGGGGATGCCAGCGTCGCGCGCAGCATCGACCATAAAGTCGAGCGGCATGCCAAAGGTTTCGTAAAGGTGGAAGGCCGCGGAGCCAGAGCGCAGCGTCTCTTCGTTCATCTGGCGCAGCCCGAGCTCGAGCGAACGAGCGAACTGCTGCTCTTCCGCCAGCACGACCTTGGCTACACGATCGGCGGATTCGGTCAGCTCCGGGTAGGCTGCGGCCATCTCGTCGCGCACGGCGTAGACCATCTCGTGCATAAAGGGCTTGTCCTGCCCGAGCAGACGGCCGTGACGGATGCCGCGACGCATGATCTTGCGGAGAACATATCCGCGACCCTCGTTGGAGGGCAGCACACCATCGGAGATGAGGAAGGTTGCGGCGCGAGCATGGTCCGCGATAATGCGCAACGAGGCCTGCGAGCGCGCATCCACCTCGTGGTCGGGCTCCACCTTGTGGCCCGTGAGCTGTTCGGCGCGCTTGATCAGCGGGGTGAAGAGATCGGTCTCGAAGTTCGAGAGCACGCCCTGCAGCACGCAGGCAATGCGCTCGAGTCCCATGCCGGTGTCGATGGAAGGCTTGGGGAGTGGAGTCAGCAGCGGGCCGCCCGGCGTGATGGTACGGTCGAACTGCATGAAGACGAGGTTCCAGATCTCAACATAGCGCTGCTCGTCCTCGCCGAAGGGCCTGTTGACGGCCGGATCTTCGCCGGCGGCCTGGCCGAGGTCGTAGTAGATCTCGCTGCACGGACCGCAGGGCCCGGTATCACCCATGGCCCAGAAATTGTCCTTCGCGCCCATCTCGAAGATGCGCTCGGCGGGAACGCCGACATCGAGCCAGTACTGGTAGGCCTCGGCATCGCGAGGGACGCCTTCGTCGCCCTCAAAGATCGTTACGTAGAGCTTCGCGCGGTCGATTCCGAACCACTCCTTCGAGGTCAGAAGCTCCCACGCGTAGGCGATGGCGTCCTTCTTGAAGTAGTCGCCGAAGCTGAAGTTACCCAGCATCTCGAAGAAGGTGTGGTGGCGGCGGGTGAAGCCGACGTTCTCGAGGTCGTTATGCTTGCCGCCAGCGCGTACGCACTTCTGCGAGGTAGTGGCGCGGGAGTAGTCGCGCTTCTCGAGGCCAAGGAAGACGTCCTTGAACTGGTTCATTCCGGCGTTGGTAAACAGCAGCGTGGGATCGTTCGCGGGAACAAGCGAGGAGGAGTGCACTCTCCGGTGCCCTTTGCCTTCAAAAAACCGCAGAAAGTCTTCGCGAATCTGGCTTCCAGACCTGTAGTTCATAGACTTTTAAGTTTATCAGTGCAGAAGCGGGTTTCCCGGCGTCGGTTCGTCCGCTTGCGCCTAGATGGGTGAAGATGAGCCGCAAAACCTGAGCTTCATGCAGAAAGTGGCATCCTGAGCGGAGCTTCTCGCGGCATTAGCGCGAGCAGCGTGGTCGAAGGATGACACCAAGAGCCCACAGCGTTGTTAGGAAAACACAAAACGCGGTCGTTATTCTCCTGAAGCGTGCTATGCCTTGATCCTGGGTCTCCAGGTAATCCCCTCAAGCCGCAGCACGGGATCTTTCGTTGCCTTCAGCCGCGCAAATTCATGCCGCCAGCGCACCATCTCCAGCGCGCTGACCAGCGCGTCAAACGCGTCCTCCGAATCAAGAGCCCGCTCCATGACCACTCGCCCCAGACCCTTGTAGAGATCGTCGGACTTCTTCCTTGCGGCAAGATACCGTGCCCGCGCCTCCTCGTT
>DASTSJ010000357.1:0-9997 GCA_035760765.1 Edaphobacter sp.
ACAGCGAATCTGTACGCATCCTGCTCTCAGAGACCGAGCAGGACAGCACCATCGCCTCCGTGCTCGAGGGTGCACCCGCCGACGCCACCTATGCCTTAGCGATCGGGCCGGAAGGCGGCTGGACAGCCGAAGAGATGGACCTTTTTGTCAGCCAGAAGTGGCAGCCCGTTACCCTTGGTCCGAGGATCCTGCGCGCCGAGACGGCAGCCATCTCAGCGATCGCCATCCTGTCTTCGCACCTGAACTGAGACTTAGTTCGGCTTCTGACGCTCGGTTCGTCCAAACCTGGCGTCGATGGGCTTTCTGCCGGCAAAGCCCTCTTCTTCCGAGTGCCAGTACCCGATCTCCTTTTCTCCCAGCTTCCAGCACAGCAGAATCGTTTTGCCTTCCATGGTGGACGGAAAATCAAGCAGGCCCTTTTCAAGGTCTTTCACTTTGACCCCAATCTCGTCGATCTCGTTAAGGGTGTCCTGCGTCTCCTGAAGTGCCTTATCGCGCTCCGCGCGACGGCGGGCCGTAGATGCAACGTCGATATGAGTTCCACCAGACAAAAAGATGCGCTGGCGGAGCCGCTCAAACTCAACCTCAAGCTCCGCCGCCTTCGTGCCCGACTGCTGCGCCTTCTTCAGCAGAGACTCCAACACCGGAAGCAGCGTCTGAGCCTCAGCGAGCGTGAACGTCTTGCTCAACCCTTTACCTCCAGCATTCGGTCAAGCGCCACCCTGGACCAATGCTTTACGTCTTCGTCTACCTTGATCCGGTTTACAACATTGCCAGCGACCAGGTTCTCCAGCGCCCAGGCAAGATGCTGCGGGGAGATGCGGTACATGGTCGTGCAGAGGCATCCCGCGTCATCAAGCGTAATGACTTCCTTTCCGAGCGGAGCAAAACGGTTCGCCAGCCGATTGACGAGATGGATCTCAGTTCCTACGGCGAAACTTGAGCCAGCCGGAGCTTTCTCAATCACCTCAATGATCTTCTCGGTCGAGCCTACAGCGTCGGCCTTCTGACAGACCTCCCAGCGGCACTCCGGGTGAACCACCACCTGCATCTCCGGTCGCTCCCGGCGAATGCGGTCCACGTGCTCCGGAAGAAAACGCTGATGCACTGAGCAGTGGCCCTTCCACAGGATGACCTTCGCTGCGCGCAGACGCTCCGGCGTAAGCCCGCCATTGATCTGATACGGGTCCCATACGACCATCTCGCTCAGAGGAATACCCATCGCAAAAGCGGTGTTCCGGCCAAGGTGCTGGTCGGGCAGGAACAGGATCTTCGAGGCACGAGCAAACGCCCACTCGAAGGCTCCACGGGCGTTCGAAGAGGTGCACACCAGCCCGCCATGCTCGCCACAGAACGCCTTAATGGCAGCAGCGGAGTTCATGTAGGTCAGCGGCACGAGATCACCCGTCAGCCCCGCTCTCTCCAAAGCGTCCCAGCAGTTCTCTACCTGGCCAATCTCCGCCATATCGGCCATCGAGCAGCCGGCGTTCAGATCCGGCAGAATCACCTGCTGCCAGGGCTTCGCCAGCACATCTGCGGTCTCGGCCATAAAGTGGACGCCGCAGAAGATCATGTACTTGGCATCGGTCTGCGAGGCCGCCTTCGAAAGCTTGTAGCTGTCGCCGGTGTAATCAGCGAACCGGATCACCTCATCGCGCTGGTAATGGTGCCCCAGCAGAATGACGTCGGTTCCCAGGGACGCACGTGCCGCGGCAATGCGGTCGTCCATCGTGTGATCCGGCTGCGCAAGATAGTTATCGAGAGAACACGAATCCTGAACAGCACCTGCCGCGGTCGCTACCGCAGCCTCTTCCATCAGTACGCTCAAAGTACTCCGCCTTCAGTCTCACCGAAGCGTCAGGTCTGTACGTCAGACCATCGTCTGCTTCTGAGACGGGGATGTTGAAAGCATGCACTGCAACGGTTGCAGTAGGCTCGCTGTACTGGTTCAGAATGAAGCCAGAACCCAGCCTACGGGGATGTTGCAACCAGACATCTACCACCTATTCACTTCACCTGCAGCGGCTACCGCCGCCTTAACACATTGGACGATCCACTCAACAGGAACGATACAAATCTTATAAGCCCTGTAGATTCCCGTCCGGAACCACGGCGTTACACCATCTATCTTACAACAAGATAAAGGCATCAGCTCCGGCCATTGTCGCTGGTCGAGCGACACCGTATCATAGAGACACTTATGCCGAGCTTCGGCGATAGCGCCTTTATCTTTATCCTCGCCCTGATCCTCTTCGGCCCGAAGAAGCTGCCTGAGCTCGCGCGCCAACTGGGGAAACTCATGGGCGAGTTCCGCCGTGCCTCCAACGAGTTCCGAATGCAGATGGAAGAGGAACTTCGCATGTCAGAGCAGGCAGAACAGCAAAAGAAGATCGCTGCCATGGAAGCAGCGGCTCCGCCACCAGTCTTTCCGGAGAGCAGCGAGAGCATCGCTGAAAATTCGATCGCATCACCCGATGTCGACCTGACCGCAGGTCCATATACCTCGGTAGAGGACTCGCACGAAATGTCTCCGGCACCGATCCCCGAACCTTTGCCCATCGCCACCTCCGGCGATCTGAATCTTATGCCCCCCTCCACTGGTCTCCCCGTGGAGAGCGCCCCTGTCTCGCGCGCCTTTGACGCTGTTCCTCACGTGGAAGATCCAGCTCTGGCAAGCACTCTGACAGACCCATCCGAAGGTCACACTCCGGATGCCCCGGACCACGTAGCAAGCGAGGCACAGTTACATGGCTGATCTGGTCGACCGCGCACGGGCGGCCGTCTCCGACCGCGCCGAGCTCCCAGGCATGAGCCTGATGGAGCATCTCGACGAACTCCGCAAGCGAATCATCCGCTCGGTGATCTACCTGCTCATTGGTTTCGCCGTAGCCTATGCATTCCATGAACGGCTCTATGGCGTCATCTCTCGGCCGATCGACATGCTTCATCTGCCGTTGAACTTCACCCATCCGACCGACGGTCTCAATCTCTATTTGAAGACCTCGCTGGTGGGAGGAGCCATCCTGGCATCACCTTTCATCCTGTATCAGGTATGGCTATTCATCGCCCCCGGCATGTACTCCAACGAGAAGCGCTACGTCGTCCCGTTCATGACGGCGACCATAGCCCTCTTCCTCGCCGGTGTGTACTTCGGCTACCAATGGGTGCTCCCGGGAGCCCTAAAGGTCCTGATCGGCGACTTCGGCCACCGCTTCCATCCCATCATCACGATTGAGGACTACACCAGCTTCTTCATGGCCGTTATTCTGGGCCTTGGCCTCACTTTTGAGCTGCCGATCCTCATCTTCTTCCTCTCCATTCTCGGCATCGTCGACGCCAAATTTCTGATCCGGCACATCCGCTACGCCGTGCTGGTCATCTTTGTCATCGCCGCCATCATCTGCCCTCTTCCTGACCCGGTAAGCATGTGCCTGTTCGCTCTGCCCATGCTGGTGCTCTACATGGTTGGAGTAGCCGTCGCCTGGTTCTTCAACCCCTCACGCCGGAAAGAGTCCAAACCCGCATGATCTTCTTCGGCGGACCAAGATCATCTGCCCTTCGTGCCGGCCTGGTTATGCTCGTTGGCTGCCTGACTGCTTCAGCCAGCACCCTTCACGCCCAGAAGGCGGCAGCGAAGCCCGGCGCACACTTCAGCGGGGAAGCCGCCTACGAACTGACTCGTCAGTTCGTAACGACCGCCCCTCACCGCTGGTCAGGCTCACCGGACCACGCCAGGGCGGAAGAGTTCATCCGGTCTCACTTCGCCCCAGAAGCCGCAAAGGGGAACTTCGAGGTCGACTCTTTCAGCGCCTCCACCCCCGCCGGGCTACTGCCGATGAAAAACTTCATCGCCAAGTTCCCTGGCAAAAAAGACGGCATTATCGTCGTCGCAAGCCACTACGAGACCAATTACCCTCTACGCGACATCAACTTTGTCGGCGCGAATGACGGCGGCGCCACTACGGCGCTTCTCATCGAGTTGGGTCGCTATCTTCGAGCTACCCCCCCTCAGGGGTACAGCGTCTGGCTGGTCTTCGACGACGGCGAAGAGGCCGTTCAGTCCTGGACCGATCGTGACTCCCTCTACGGGACCCGGCATCTCGCGGCCCGATGGTCGCAGGATGGAACGATTAGGAAGATCAAGGCATTCCTGGTGGCTGACATGATTGGGGACAAGGACCTCAACATCGATCGCGACTCGAACTCCACCCCGTGGCTGCTTGATTTGCTGGCAACCGCAGCACGAAATACCGGCCATAGCGGCTACGTTTTCAAGAACGAAAACACCGTAATGGACGACCATCTCCCCTTCCGTCAGCGTGGAGTGCCTGTGCTCGACATGGTCGACCTTGAATATGGTCCTCCCACCATGGAGCATCCCGAGGGTGGCTACCACCATACGGCTATGGATACTCTGGATAAGGTCAGCGCGCATTCTCTGCAAATATCGGGCGATCTCGTCATCGAAATGCTCCGACTTATCAATCAGCGCTGAGAATCACTCAAACCTTCCGCCACTCCCGTAGAACCAATCGCCCATTTCGGGAAACCGCTTTAAAAGATTCCTCCATCCCCTGTAATGACAATCAGATAACCGCCGATCACTCCTTTGTGGGATAGATCGACGGCATGCGTATGCCATACCAATGCATAGGAGGAGGAGAACGATGTCGTCTCTCAAGATGATCATGTCGCGTTTTGGACATCACGAGATGATGCCGGATAGATGCGAGCAGAAGGGAAATTACTTCGAACTTCATCCCTTGGTGGACGTGATTCGGGGGCTTCTTTACACCTCGGTCCTCTGGGGTCTGCTGGCCGTGGGGGTATATTCCGTGTACTGCATCATCCTTGCCGCTCAATAGGCCCGATTTCTCCATCGAATGCGGGCGCGATAGCATCGTAGAGAGATGCCCGAAGCCACGCCGCTGGAACACTGGATAGGATTTCATGCCTTCGTCGTTGTACTGATGGCGGCGGAGTTCCTCTTTACCCGGTGGCAGCGATCAAGACGGCCGCCCTCAGAGACAGTTCACTCCAACGCCGTCGCCGCAACCATCATGTGGGTCGGCGCAGCACTCGTCTTTGCCCTGTTCATCCTGCGTTCCCTTGGAGGGGAGTCCGCCACGCAGTACCTGGCCGGCTACGCAATCGAAGAGGCGCTCTCCATCGACAACCTCTTCGTCTTCCTGCTCCTCTTCAAGCTCTTCCGTATCGAGCCGCTTTACCAGCCGAAGGTGCTCTTCTGGGGCGTCGCCGGCGCCATTGTGATGCGTGGAGCCTTCATCGCTGCCGGGATAGGCCTGCTCACACGATTCGAGTGGGTCAGCTACATCTTCGCAGTCATCCTTCTGGTTGCGTCTGTTCGACTGGTCCTTCCGGAAGACGAGGAGAAGAAGCAGGAGACACCGCGCTGGCTCAAATGGATCTCGAACCTGCAGCCCGTCAGTCTCCGGCAGGACAGCTTTTTCGTCCAGGAAAACGGAAGGCGCATGGCGACCGTCCTTCTGCTTGCCCTGATCGCCATCGAGGTCACTGACCTCGTCTTCGCCATCGATTCCATCCCCGCCGTGCTCTCCATCACGCGCCACCCATTCCTCGCCTACACCTCGAACATCATGGCAGTTATGGGACTACGCTCTCTCTACTTTCTTTTGGCCCATCTGCTCACCCGCCTCCAGTACCTTCATTACGGTCTGGCGGCGGTACTCGCCTTCGCCGCAATCAAGATGCTTACGGCTCACTTTGTGGAGATCAGCCCGATCGTCTCTCTGGGAGTCGTCGCGGCTCTACTTGCAGTCACCATCGCTGTATCGCTCATAGCTCCGTCTCATCGTTCGCAAGTTCGGTCGGAGGCACCCAAATAGGACCAAGCTTGTCCTATTTTGGAGATTCCTCTAAAACTGAGAGATCATGTCCCGATCGACTGCAAATGCTTTCCTGCGGATCTGCCGCCTGACCCATCTTTACCTGGGAATCTTTACCGCCCCTGCTCTGATCTTTTTTGCCTTTACCGGCGCTCTTCAAACTTTCAGCCTGCACGAAACCACTCGCGGAAGCTCCTACAAGCCTCCGGCCTGGATCGTCACGCTGGGGCAGATTCACAAGAAGCAGACTCCCGTCGTGGGGAAACGTCCGGCAGGTGCAACAGGTGCGCCGAATGGATCGAGCGAGCGGCGGCCGCAAGCTTCCGCAACTTCGCCAGCCAATGAAGCTCGCGGAGTCTCCCCAGCTCCTGCACGCTCATCCGTCGAGCCGTCGTCTGCAAGGAAGCACCATCCCCTCCCGCTTAAAATCTTCTTCCTGGTTGTTTCGATCGGGCTCTTTCTCTCGACCCTAACCGGGATCTATATGTCGTACAAGTACACGAGGAGCAGTGTGACGGTGACGACGCTACTGATTCTGGGAACGGTCATTCCCGTGGCGCTCGTGTTCATTTAGCAAGAAGAGAACAATATCCGGCCAAAACAAACGCGACGCCAAAGTTCTGGCGCCGCGTTTATTTTTGGAGCAGGCTCGTGCTTACAGGCTGAGTCGCCGACGTGCGAACCTCGCCAGACCAATCAGACCGGAACCAAGCAGCGCAAATGTAGAGGGCTCAGGGACAGGCGAGGTCGGAGGCTGCCCTGGCACACTTGCCGACTGCACACCAAGAATGTCAAAAGCCCAGTGCGAGTCGCGGAAGTGGCCGGTGGCGTCGCAGTAAGTGCCTGTTCCGCTGCAATCGGAATCCGGCAGCGCACCTCCGGTAAAGCCATCTCCCAGTGTGGGACCATTCGCGAAGTTGGCATAGTCCATGATGGAGACGGTATACACGCCCGGGGTGAGGTTGTTCACCGCCAGATACGTGTCATAGTGAGCTCCCGTCACTGAGTCAGCCGGAACCTGACCTCCACCGTCGTCGTTCTGGTTGATGAACACAGCGCTCGGTCCTGATCCCTGGAACAGAGCCAGGATCGGGTCAAATCCTCCTCCGGCTATCGTCTGCCCCTGAGCGTTGACGCCGCCGGCGTAGGACCATGTGCGAAGAACTACATTCGAGCTGGCGCCTACCGTAAAGGTAAAAAGCTGAACATCATTAATGTTGTTGAAGTTTCCTGTGAACGAAAAATCGTCTGCATGTGCGGCAACAGACGAGAGTGCGAGAACGCAAGCGGCAACGAACAGTTTTCCTGCGTGCATGGACGATATATCTCCTTGATCTCAAGCATCTTCTGTTCTGAGTACTGAAAACTTCACCTCGGCGGTGAAACTCAGATTGCCTGCTATGAAGTTTTTTCAAGGGGGCCCACTGCCAGGAGTGATCAATTCAGCGGCCAAAGATCCGCAGAAGTAAGTCATTGAAAAGTAGAGTTTTTTTTGAATGACGCGACTCCGAGTGTGCAAAAGAAATGCACACAGGAGGGCAAGCTGATTCCCTCTTCCAGCCGTTATCGCGTTGTGGGCACGGTCGCGGAGGGACTCAGATGCTCGCGGAAGCTGAGATCTTCGTTCTGCAGGATGGAATGCAGCGCGATCCGATCGTGCTCCGGATAATCGATCCTATAATGAGCGCCGCGGCTCTCGTGTCGGCCTAAGGCGGAAATCACGATCATCGTAGCGATCGCATGGAGATTTCTCGCCTCAATGGCACGACGCGAGAGGCCTCTCGGCATACTCTCTCGCAGCGCCAGCAGGATGCGCTGCATCGCCTCCAGTCCGCTTACATCACGCAGCAGGCCGGCATACTTCCACATATTCTTCCTCAGGTCGTCGATCCATCGCTCGATCTGCTCATCGGCTGTACGCCCCTCTTCTTTCGAAGACTGGAGCTTAGCAGAACCCTGTGGGATCGATTGACCGCGGCTGTCTGCCATCATCGACTCCGCGCCCAAAGCACCAAAGACGAGTCCTTCGAGCAGTGAGTTTGAAGCGAGGCGGTTGGCCCCATGGACACCGGTACAGGCAGCCTCTCCCGCAGCGTATAGACCGGGGATCGTTGTGCGACCATGCACGTCGGTCAGGATACCTCCCATGAGGTAATGCGCAGCCGGCCGAACTGGAATCAGGTCACGATTCAACTCGAGATGGTAATCGGCGAGAAAACGCGAGATGCCGGGAAATCTAGCCGTCAGGTCCTTCTGTACATGGCGCATGTCCAGGTAAACAGGACCTTCCATCCCTTCGTGCGTAATCGCTCGTGCGACGACGTCCCGCGGCGCAAGCTCCTGCAGCGGATGATAGCGCTGCATAAACCGCTCTCCTCTGGCATTCACCAGGCGCGCTCCCTCACCGCGCAGCGCCTCACTCATCAGGAACCGCGGGGCGTTGGGAGCACTGAAGGCGGTGGGATGAAACTGGTAAAACTCCATGTCGCTGATGACTGCTCCAGCTCTCCACGCCATCGCGATCCCGTCTCCCGTGGCTACGGGAGGATTCGTCGTGTCGCTGTACACCTGCCCGGCGCCTCCACTGGCGATCAGCGTTGCTTTGGCATGGACGGTCAGAATGCCGCCCTCTCCGTCCAGCAGAGTTGCGCCGGTCACCACACGCTGCCCGTCATGGTCCGCTGTCAGCAGGTCGATGCAGGTCGTCCACTCCAGCAGCCGGATATTCGGGTCTTTGCGGGCGTGACGCAGAAGCGAAACCGCAATTTCTCTGCCAGTGGCATCTCCGTTTGCATGCAGGATGCGGGAGCGGCTATGCGCTGCCTCGCGGGTCAGCATCAGCTGGCCGTTCTCCCGGTCGAAGGCCGTACCCCACGCAAGCAACTCTTCGACACGGCGGGGTCCCTCTTGTACAAGGACACGAGCGGCGTTCTTTTCCACCAGTCCGTCGCCGGCGGCGACCGTGTCCTGGAGATGAAGGTCGACATCTTCTTCGCCGCTCATAGCCACCGCGATGCCGCCCTGCGCGTATGCGGTATTGGATTCGGCAAGGCCTTCTTTGGTGACCACCAGGACAGAACCTGCGGTGGAGAGCCGAATCGCTGCACTCAGGCCGGCGATTCCTCCGCCAATAACTAGAAAATCAACAGGAGAGCCAGAGAAGATTACGGCAGTGGAATGGGCAGAGGGCACAGCGTTCGGCACAACGTCTCCTTCTCTTCGATGCTAGCTGATCCGGCGTGAGTTGAAGAAATCCTTACGATAGGATGAAGGTATCGTGCCTTCGATCCATCTAAAGACGCCCACTGCCAGCTACGAGATCACGATCGGCTCCGGCCTGATCAAAACGCTCCCGAGGCGCCTCACCAGGCTCAAGAACGGCAAGCCCTTCCGCACCTTCGTTGTAACCTCGCCCGAGATCTGGAAGCTGTGGGGTAAGCAGATCAGCTCAGCCTTCGGACAGCAGCAGCCTACCGTACTGTTTCTGCCCGCAGGCGAAAAGCATAAGCGGCTGCGAACGGTTGAGTCTCTGCTGGAGCAACTGGCTTCGGCCCGAGCGGATCGAGACGCTCTGCTGGTGGCCTTCGGAGGTGGCGTTGTCGGCGATGTTACCGGATTTCTAGCCGCGATCTACATGCGCGGAGTGTCCTACGTTCAGGTTCCGACGACGCTGCTGGCCCAGGTAGACTCTTCCATCGGAGGAAAGACAGGGGTAAACCTGGCCGCAGGCAAGAACCTCGTCGGCAGCTTCCATCACCCACTTGCTGTATTCGCGGATACGGACCTTCTGAAGACACTTCCTCCCGCAGAGCTGCGAGCTGGGTTGCAGGAGTCCGTCAAGGCCGGCATCATTCGCGACCCGAAGCTCTTTCAATACCTTGAAAAGAATGCCAACGCTGTCCTGAGCGGTGATGCAAAAGCCCTGACGCACGTAGTCGCCGCCAGTGTGCGCGTGAAGGCGGACGTCGTGGCCAATGATGAGCGCGAATCAGGCCTGCGCATGATCCTGAACTACGGTCACACGCTGGGCCATGCCATCGAAGCGGCTACCGCATACAAGCAGCTTCTGCACGGTGAAGCTGTCGGGTGGGGAAGCATAGTGGCCACCTATATAGGTTTGAGGCGCGGCA
>DASTSJ010000358.1:0-19079 GCA_035760765.1 Edaphobacter sp.
GGAAGGGGTAGCCACCGGGAGCCCCGACGGTCGCTCCTACGCCGCCGATCTGCGGATTGAAGAAGCGTGCCGAGACCGAGGACATCACGACGAACGCTGTGAAGCCGTGGGTCTCGGGAACGTTGGCGCGCAGGGCGAATCCAGGGATCTTCGAGTTATGCCATGCGATGGGAAAGGTGATCGGTGTCGCACCAAAGACACTGAAGTCGAATGCGTTGTGCGTGTACTTCCAGATGTACTCGCCGCTCACGACGAGGTGTTTCCCGAAGGCCTGCTGGATTCCTGCGTGAAACTCATTGCGCGAGCCGGGATCGAACGGCGTCGGCGTGCAGCTTCCCAGCGTGAGGAAGATTCCTTGGATCACCGGGTCGTAGCAGCCCTTGGTGGAGAGGACGAGATTTTCGTTGAAGGGGGTCTCCTGCGCGCGTGCGTAGGAGAGGCGCAGAATTGTGTTCGTTCGCTTGATGTTGTAGGAGATTCCGACGCGGGGCTCTGCCTGACGCTGCACGGCAAGACCGTTGTAGAGATCGCCGCGGATGCCGAGGTTGAGCAGCCACGGACCCTTGGTGATCTGGTCCTGCGCGTAGAGTGCAAGCTGTTTGATGTCGGTGCGCCCATGCCAGGTGTAGTTGGAACCTCCACGGGTGAGGTCATGCGGCAGCAGCACCGGGTTGAAGGCATGGTTCGCTACCAGCCCAGAGCCGGCGCACTGGCCAGGATCGTTGAATCCGTTGACCGGGTTTCCGCTCGCATCGAGACACGGTGCATTCAGACCTGGGTCTACCAGGCCCGTTCCCAGATTCTCCCGCAGGAACGTCTGCTGATACATCGCTCCAACTTTGACGTTGTGAATGCCCTTCACCCACGAGACGTCAGAGTGCAGGCCGGTGTTGGTGAGGGTGCGGTACTGCTGGACCGTCTCCTGCTGAATGGGGCCAAGATCGGCCAGCGGATTGTTGCTGGGGTAGTAGTTGTAGGCATCACGCCGAAGATATGCGCCGAAGTTCAGCACCGTATTCTGGTCGATGATGTGGGTCCAGGTTGGAGCAAAATTGACGGTCTCGATCTTGGACCGCTGATCAGCGCCGCCGACCGGATTCCCGAACTGATCGGTGACGCTCATTGTGTCAAACGAGTTAGGGGTCTGGAACCAGGAGCGCGTGTACTGCAGATTGGTGTGGAGTGAGTCTTCATCCTTGAACTGGTAGTCGATGCGATCGAAGATGTTCTGCTGATTGCCTTTGTCATGCAGCGTCTGGAACTCGGGCCCATCGAGAAAACGGCCGGAGTTCATTCCGCTGATGGCAACAAAGTTGCCCCAGCGCTGCCCACCGTAGGCGACGTTGCCGTCCACGGAGGTTGTACCGAAGGTCCCATAGTCGAGAGCGATGCTGCCATGTGGGCTAGTCACGCCTTGGCCGGAACGAGTCGTTGCCTTGATGATGAGGCTGGTTTTGTCGCCGTACTCGGCAGTTGGAGCGCCGCCGATGACCTCGAGCGACTGAACCGCATCCGCTGGAAGCTGGTTGGAGAAGACCTTGCTCTGCTGATCGGTGATGGGCTGACCGTCGACGGAGAAGGAGTTCTCCGCATGATCGCCAAGGCCGTGGAACATACCGTTGGAGTCAGCCGACACACCTGGCGAAGAGAGCGTGACGATCGAGCTGAGTGAGGAGGACTGGCTTTCGACCGGAAGACGGTTTATCACATCGCGATCGACATCCGTGTGAAACGTGGAGTCGTTCTCTATCAGGTCCGATCCCCCTTCGACAGTCACGGTGGTCGAAGACCCGGTGAGCGAGAGCTGAATGGGCAGCGTGAGCGGCACGGGTGCGTTGACCTCAACCGGCTTGGTCGTGGAATCGAAGCCCTCCGCAGTCACGCTGATGCGATAGGGATTGAATGGAACATTATAGAAATGGAACTGTCCTGTGGCATCGCTGGTCGCTGTCCGGGTATAGCCGCTGACGTGATTCGAGATCTGGACTTTCGCACCCGGAATCACGGCGCCTGTCGGGTCCGTGACTGTGCCCGTGATGGAACCGGAGTTGCTCTGGAAGGCATACGCGCGCGGAGACAGGCCTGGAATAAAAATTATGAGAGCTGAGACAAGCCAGAAGAGGCATTGACGCATTGAAGAGAGCTCCTGTCGAACCTGAAAGGGAAGGGATGCAGTTGCAGTAACGCTTCTGAACTGCACAAGACAGGTATGCGATCTTGTCCGAAGAAAAAGCTTAAGAAACCGAATACCTGCAGGAACTAGGCGTAGTTCCCTGCAGGTGGAGGCCGACTGGCCATCTCAAAGCGCCAGCGGAACTGGCGAACTGCCTCCGCCGCCGCGGAGTCCAACCGGTGGATGGATAAAGTCGGTTCCGGAGCATAGTGGTCCGGAGGCGCAAGCGCGGAGTGCATCGCCACGCACAACGGGCAATGGTCGTCCGGGGCTGGGCCGTTCTGATGTGATCCCTGCTTCAGGGCAGAAAACTCGGCGTGCGTGTGCGCTAGCTGGGCCGTGCTCATCAGGAAGACGCCCATGACACACACCAGGGCGAGCACTTGCAGCCACAATGGCCTGCGGTCCTGCACCCCGAGTTTGGAGATCATGCGCATCAAAATAATTCTATTTCGTTTCGCACAGCGGGTGCGAGGTCGTAAACCTCGCCATCCTTCTGCTCACCCAGGCGTCTAACCAAGCGCTGCACTAAACTGTGGTTCAGAGCTATGGGTAAGACGAAGCGAATCCGCATAAAGTTCCTCATTCTCCTGGTTTTCGCCGGTGTCCTGCCGATGCCCACGATCCTGGCGTCCGCTCATGCAGCACAGCAGAAGCCGCTTCCGTCTGCCGATGCAGCCGCACCGCACCGTACGCGCCTCATTCTGAAGGACGGCACCTACCAGATAGTGATGAGCTACAAGGTCGTCGGCGACCGCGTACGCTACGTCTCCGCAGAGCGCGGAGGTGCACAGGAGGAGATGCCCGTATCGCTGGTCGACTTCGAGGCGACGAAGCGCTGGGAGCGCGATCACACAGAGAGTCCTGAGGGACAGAGCCAGGGATCAACGCCGGGCATCGATCCCGAGCTGCTCAAGGAGGAGGCCGACCGCGCCGCCATGACCCCTGAGGTGGCTCCCGATCTGCACCTTCCTGAGCTTGACGATGTTCTCGTCCTCGACACCTTCCAGGGGCAGCCGCAGCTTGTGCCTCTGCCTCAGTCAGACGGTGAGCTCAATCGCAATACGGCACATAACATCCTGAAAGGCGTGGTGAATCCGCTCTCCAGTCCCCACCAGCTGGTGCAGCTCAAGGGCGAACGTTCCCTGGTGCAGTTGCACGTCGACCGGCCCGTCATCTACATCCGTTTGGGTGAGGCTGCCGTTGTTCCCGATGGAACCACTCCGCTCACGGTCGATACACACGGCGCCTCAACGGCCATGAAGGACGGGCCGCCTCACGATCCGGCTTCCAGCCAGTATGTCATCGTAAGGGCGGATGTAAGAACAGGCGCCCGCGTCGTCGCGTCTTTCAAAATCGGTCTGCTTGGAGGAGTCCAGCAGATCGAGGACGTCGTGCAGACGACTCCGGAGATTCTGCCCGGAGGTCACTGGATGAAGCTCACTCCTAATCAGCCGCTCAGCTTTGGAGAGTACGCCCTGATGGAGGTCCTGTCGGATCGCGAGGTCAATCTTGGCGTGTGGGACTTCGGGGTTCACCCCATGGCGCCTGCGAATCGCGATGCGATTCTTCCGCAGCCCAAGCGTCCATTCGCGCTTTCGCCGCGACGTCCCGATCAGTAGGAACTAGCGGGAAGAGCGGATGATGGTGGGCACTTTCTCGCGCTCCATCGTTAGGCCCCGGCCAGCGACGGCTACGTTGTCGCGTGTCGTCTTTGCCTTGTACATCATCTCGTCGGCGGCGCGAAGGATGGTGGGAACCGTGTTGCCGTCTTCCGGGTAGGTGGCCAGGCCGAAGCTGCCGGACAGCTTGAGAGAAAGTCCAGCTCCCTCCAGGAAGGCGTTTCTACGAAGGTCCTCCCACAGGGCCATCGCTGTTCCAGTAGCGGCTGCTTTGCCCATACCGGGCAGCAGGGCCACAAACTCGTCCCCGCCGTAGCGGAAGGCGGCGTTGGCAGGACCGAGTGAGCGCCTCATCAGGTTTCCCACCTCTGCCAGCAAGCGGCTGCCAATCAGGTGGCCGTGAGTATCGTTGACGGACTTGAAGCGGTCCAGGTCCATGAACATCAGGCTGAACTCCTGGCGCTTCGCGACCTGCTCTTCGAGCATGGTGTAAAGGTGTCTGGCGTTGAAGAGGCCGGTGCAGTCGTCCGTGATCGTCAGCTCCTGAATCAGCGTCATGGACTTTGCATTCTGAATGGCGATGGCTGCATAGTCGCAGAGAATTCGGAGGAACGAGATCGAATACTCAGAGAGCAGATCCAGCTTGCTATTCAGCAACTGGATAACGCCCAGGGTCTTCTCGCCGGAGCGTACTGGGACGCAGGCGATTGACTGGATGTTGAGGTCAGGGTGCCGCGCGGAGAAGGCCGCCCACTGCGGATCAAGCTTTACGTCTGGAACCACGAGGGGATTCCCTGTTGACGCAACCCACCCGGCGACGCCTTCACCCATGGGTACGCGCAATCCGCGCAGACTCTCGGAGTTCTCGCCAACCGCGATCGCGTAGTAAAGCTGGTCCGTCTTTTCGTCGACCAGCAGCATCGACCAGCGCTCCGGCCCGAAGAACTGTGCCATCTTTTCCATAATGGCGCTCAGGATCTCTTCAAGCTCCAGGCTGGCGGTCAAGGCACGCGCGACGTCGTGGAACACCCTAAGGTGGTCCAGCTGGCGACTGTCGACAACCTCGAGCTGGCGCCGGTCTTTTAACACAGATCCCTTCAAATCAAACAGTTCTGGAACTCCTTCTTGCGCCCCCGCTCTGCATGGCGAAGGCGTTTGCTTCAAGGGATGGATGGCCGGAAAGCTGCCTATCCACCAATATGAACCATATTTCTCGACGGCTTTTCAAAGCCGGGTTCACCGATATGATGACGCTCTTCTTTCGTGAACACCACCTGGCGGATATACGTTGCGAGGTCCCCGTCGGTTCCGCCCCGCAGCATGCGGCCGTAAAGATCATGGTCGCTCTGAGAAAAGAGACAGGTGCGCAGTTTTCCGTCCGAGGTGATGCGGATACGGCTGCAATGACCGCAGAAGGGGCGTGAGACCGGCGCGATAATCCCGATCTCTCCCAGGCCATCGTCGAAGGTGAACCGTCGCGCTGTCTCGCTTGCCGCATGCCGGGGAAGCTCCACCACGGGGCGATAGGTGTTCAGCCGATCCAGAATCTCGCTCATGGTCACTACCGTCTCCGGCCTCCAGCTTCGGTCCTCTTCGAGCGGCATAAACTCGATGAACCGTACGATGACCTTCTCACGCCGCGAAAACTCTGCAAATGACTCGATCTGGTGATCGTTGAAGCCGCGAAGCAGCACGCAATTCACCTTGACCGGGCCAAGACCAACCTCTGCCGCCCTGCGGATACCAGCTAGAACCCTGTCGTAGCTCCTGGGCACTCGCGTGATGGCAGAAAAAGTTTCGGAATCGACCGCATCCATGCTCACCGTCACTCTGCCCAGGCCAGCCTGCTTCAGCGGCTCCGCCAGACCCTCCAGCAGGTGCCCGTTCGTGGTTAAAGCGAGATCGAGCGGGGTGCCATGATCGGTTGGATTTCCCTCCGGATCGAATGCGGTCCTCAGTGTCGACAGTTCGCGAACCATGTCTACAAGGCCCGCTCGCAGCAAAGGCTCGCCACCGGTCAGGCGCATTTTTTCAATTCCCAGGCTAACCATTACGCGAACCATCCGCAGATAGGCTTCCATCGGCAGTTCGCTATACTGCGCTCCCTCGTTCCCGGTCCTGCAGTAGACGCAGCGGTAGTTACAGCGATCCGTTACAGAGAGGCGCAGATCCGTAATCGCGCGTCCGAAACGGTCGCGGAGACGTGACTGTTCGGCCTGCTCGTTAACCAGCACCTCAGTCTCATCCCAGACTGTCGGAGATGGGGAGATTGTCGCCATGGCCTTCTTCTTCAATACGATTCGATGCGCTTGGCCGGAAAGCGGAGCAAAGGGTACAGAATCTTAAGTATAGATCGCTGACGGGAAAAGCAAGAAAAACGGATCTTTTGACCGGATCTGACCATGAGATTGGTCGAATTGAGAGATCTCATGCAGAGCCTTTTGCCGCACGAACCGCCTTCGTCAGCTCCGGGACGATCTCGAACAAATCGCCCACCACGCCATAGTCCGCGATTTCGAAGATGGGCGCATTCTCGTCCTTGTTGATAGCCAGCACCGACTTTGATCCCTTCATCCCGATCAGGTGCTGGATCGCACCGGAGATTCCCACCGCGACGTAGAGCTTGGGCGAGACCGTCTGCCCAGAGCTGCCTACCTGGCGCTCCATCGGCAGCCAGCCGTTGTCGCAGATAGGGCGTGAGGCGGCCAGTTCGGCCCCCAGTGCCTGCGCCAGCTCCTCGACTACGGGAAGATTGTCCTGCTCGCCGATGCCTCGGCCAACCGAGACGATCACTGGGGCCGCAGAGAGATCGACCGTCTGGGATGACTCACGGAAGGGCTCTCCTGGCTTCGTCCGTATCTGGTCCGCAGCGAGCTGTGGGGTAAACGTCTCGGTCGGCGCGTTGCCGGGTTCGAGAGTGTCTGCATGAAATGTTCCAGCCTGAATGGAGACAAAACACGGGCCTGCACCTGTCTGGTGGTAGTCCGCGTTTAGCTTGCCTTGCATCAGTTGGCGCACGAAGACGGGCGATCCCGAATCGCCAGACGCCCGGAATGCGATGACATCGCTGATAAGCACCTGCTTGAAGCGCGTCGCGAGTGCCGGGGCGTAGTCACGCACCTGGTAGGTATGGGGAAACAGTACAAAGGCAGCTTGCTCGCGTCGGATAAGTTGTTCGAGCGAAGCCACATACACGTCAGCGGTGTACTGGGCCAGCAGATCGTGCTCTACCGCGAAGACCTTCTGCAGCTTCTTCGAGCTCAGCTCCGGCAGAAGAGAGGCAGCGCTCGCGGCCAATACTGCTGCGGAGCACCCCGTACCCAGCTTCGCCGCCAGTTGCTGGCCTGCTGCCAGCGTTTCGAAGCTCATCCGGTTCCAGGCGCCGCCGCGCTGCTCTACAACAACAAGAACTCCGCTCATATCGCCCTCACCTCAAACTTCAGCTTCTCGACGATTTTTGCCGCAATCTCCTGCGGAGAGCCCGTCAGCATCTCCGTCTTTTTCTGCTTCTCCGGCAGGTACACGCGTTCGAGGGCGACGGCAGGGCTGGCGGCAGCCACCGCTGCAGGCACGGTCTTCAGCTCCTTCGTCTTCGCCTTCTTGATTCCCATCAGGGTTGCGTAACGCAGCTTATTCCCGCCGGATTGGATCGTCAGCAGCGCGGGCACAGGCATCTCGACGTGCTGAAACCAACCATCCTCGAGCTCACGCTTGACCTTCAAGCTGCCATCAGCCGGTTCGATGTGCATGATGATGGTGGCGTGCGGTATGCCGAGCAGCTCGGCAAGAACGACGCCGGTCTGCCCCAGTCCAAGGTCGTCCGACTGCAGGCCCGTGAGGATTAAGTCGGGTGACTCGGCCTTGATCGCCTCCGCAAGAGTTTGAGCGACTCCCAGGGTGTCGCGCGAGCCCAGATCGTCGCATTCGATATGGATCGCCCGATCAGCTCCCTTGGCCAGCGCCTCGCGCAGGGTGCTCTGCACGCGCTCCGGGCCTGCTGAGACGACGATGACCTCACCTGCGCCCTGCTTCTCCTTGAGCTGCAGCGCCTCTTCGAGCGCGTAAGCGTCCGGCTCGTTGATGGTGTAGTTCAGGTCACCCTCTTCGATCCATCTGCCGTCTGCAGCGATGCGAATCGGGGCATCGCGTTCCGGCACCTGTTTGATGGCTACGACGATCTTCACTGAGCTCCTCCTGATTCCGGTGGCAGATTCGCTGCTGGTTGCGATGCCGGCAGGGCACGCGCGGTGAGCTGTGCGATATCCAGCAACTGCGGCGGACGCTCTGAAACTGCGGTCAGTGCATCGCGGAACATGGTGTTGCAGAACGGGCAGGCGGTCCCGACGACCTCGGCCCCGGTGCCTGCGAGTTCACGGGCACGAACATGACTGACGCGCTCGCCTTTCTCCTCGCCCAGGAATGCAAGGCCGCCTCCGGCTCCGCAGCAGAAGCTGCGCTCATGTGAGCGCGGAGCCTCCACCAGCGTTCCTGCTTGCTTCACCACGGACCGAGGCTCCTCGTAGACGTGGCGATAGCGGCCGAGGTAGCAGGGGTCGTGATAGACGATGCTCTCGCCATCCTGCCGGGGCAGCTTGTCGCGGTGGCGCGCCATGAACTCGGAGTGATGCTCGATCTGGGGCGCAATGCCGAACTCCCGCCAGTCCGTCGCAATCGTTCTGACGCAATGTGGGCAGATGGTGACGATCTTCTTTACCTTCGCTGCCTCAAAGCTCTTCAGCCCCGCTTCGGCCAGATTTTGGAAGACGAGGTCGTTCCCCAGACGCCGCGCGGGATCTCCTGTGCACTTCTCCTTTTTGAGGACACCGAAGCTGGTTCCGAGATGCTGCATGACCCGGGCGAAGTCGGCGATGATCTCGCGGCCTTTTGGGTCGTAGCTCCCCATGCAGCCTAGCCACAGGCAGTAGTCCTGAGTACCGTCGAAGATGGGGAATCCCTGTTTCTGGATGAACTTGTCTCTCTCAAGCGCGCTCAGTCCGAGTGCGTTGCCGTTTTTCTCGAGCGCGAGAAAGAGTTTCGTCCCGTAGTCGTCTTCCCATGTGCCCGTATTCGTCGCTCCCCGCCTAAGTCCAATCAGAACAGGCACATGCTGAATTCCCACAGGACACTGAAACTCGCAGCTCCCGCAGGTGGTGCACTCAAAAGCTGCCTCCATGCTCAGATACTTCGCGGGCGGATTGTCGGGCGAAGCGATACGGGATTCGGTGAGTAGAGGTATGTCCGAATGGGGACCGAACTCGTTGAGATAACTGCGAAGACCGAGAATGATCTCCTTGGGATTTAGCACTTTGCCGGTCGTCGCTGCAGGGCAGTGTTCGGTACACCGGCCGCATTCAACGCAGCTGTAGGTCTGCAGGGAATTGATCCGGGTAAGATCCTTTCCTGCGACCAGCCCAAAGTCCTCGTCCCCGGCGAGAGGAGGGATTTTCGCGTAACCATCGTTCTTGAGAAAGACGGTTACGGGACTGAGCACCAGATGAAGGTGCTTGGTGTGGGGGATCAGCGGAAGAAAGACCAGCAGGGTCAGGGTGTGGGTCCACCACAGCAGGCGAACCGCGATGCTGCCATCCCGAACAAAAAAGGCGCCGAGATAGCTGACCATCAGGAGGAAGATCAGCAGGGCGATCACGCCGGACTCATAGGAGAGCTTCTCTCCCAGCCAGACCGGGCGCACGAAGAAGCGCCGGATGAAGAGCCCTGTGATCGAAACGGCGACCAGGAGTGCCCAGGCGGCAGCAAAGAAGAAGTAGAAGCGGCCAAGGATGCCGGTGGGCGAGAGAAATCCCAGACCGAACCCCAGGGCTATGTGGTTAAGGCTGACAAGGGCGAAGGCGAGGAATCCCCAGAAGACGAAGGCATGCGCCAGGCCGGGGAGAGGCCGCTGGCGTATAACCTTCGACTGGCATAGAACCTCGGAGAAGAAGGTCCAGGCGCGCCCGCTGATCGGACTCAGTTTGTAGTTTGGGTCTTTCTTCGAGCGCAGGATGTTGCGCAGGATGGGGCTGAAGCGCCAGAAGAAGAGTGCGGCAGAGAGAAGGATTCCAAGAGTCAGGGCGGCGATTTCGATTGAGTTAAATGTACCGGGCTCCGCGAGGGAGCCCGAAACCCCAAAATCTGATTGTGCGGAAGGAAGAACCATACCCGCCAGGGTATGGAGTACAGCCGTCGAAGGAAGCCTCCCTGCAATCATCCGAACCTATCCGCGAGTAGGTCGTCGTGAGACCAACCGCTCGCACTTTCGAACAATCTTTCGAGGCCGTCGAGATCTTAGCGGACTAGCTGACTAGTAGCTGAGGAACTCGGTGGACCCGCGGCGCAGACGGATACCGGCCAGCAGGAAGATCACAGACAGGATGCCCGTGATGGCGTCCCAGTAGACCATGGGGTGCGCAAGACCTGGCGAAAGCGTGAAGTCCTGACCTGCCCAGATGGTGACGAGCGTGAAGACGATGAGGCACTGAAAACCGATGACCAGGAAAAGCTGCCCGCGGCGGCGGCGCCTGTCCAAGAGTTCGACTTCTTCGGGGCTCAGATTCCGTTCTTCGATGGGCAGCAGCGTGTTAGCCATGATTCTCTTTCCAGTCTCCCTGCGTTTTGTTCCGGTTCGAGGGAAGCACCACCGATGAGGCAGCGGCTTCTGCTCTATTAAAGCATAGAGCGCTGTGATGGTCTTAGCCTTTACCCGGCACGCGTTTGACGGCACTCCGTTCAGCAGGCGAAAGCATAGCTGAATGACCGTTCACTCGTAAAGGACGGTAGGGCTTAATGTGTGGATGATCCTTCTGCTCCGGGGATCGCAGTCGGCGCGGCAGCAAAATACAGGGATTCTTCGCTTTGCGATTTGTCATTGCGTCCGTGCGACACATTCATCGCGCTGATAAATGTCTCTAAATGAAGGCGACAGACTGAATGCCGGCAACCTCGAAACGCTTGCGGCAGCGGATATTCTTGCAGCCGACCATATCGTCGCGACGCACCATGTAGCTCTGGGCCTTGGCGAAGCGTGCGCGGTCGCGCTCATCAGCGCCGCGGGGAAGCTGATTTTTCTTCCTGCGCACGATCCAGCTGAGCTCGTATTCTCCTTGCTGTCCGCAGTGCGGGCAGGTCATGGTGTGGGTCCGCTGTTCCGGACGCTCATCGAAAAAATCCCGTTCTTCCATCCTGCACCTCTGGGTATGCGGCCAGTTTTTTAGGACCACAACCCTGCATCCGGTCCGGCGGTTACCGAACCATAAGTACAAGAGTATTGCATAATCGCAGAGGGCCTCGCACCTGGTTGGAAGCAGGCCTTCGGGGCAGGTACATGAGCAAGGCGAAGAAGAAGGTTTTCTCAGTAGTGAAGGCCGCCAAAGAGAACGCCCGCGAGCGCGTAGGGCAGCCGCCTCCCGAGCGTGTTCTGCCCGACCCAAAGCAAAAGCGCGCAATAAAAGAGAAGCATAAAGAGACGCTTGCTGATCTGATCAACAAGACAGGAGAAGAACAATGACGCAAGTCCGCATTGCCATGCTCAGCCTTGTATTGACTGGCCTCACTTTTTCGGGCCGGGCACAGACCATTCAGGTGAATAAAGAGAATCGCACGATTGCCATTACGGCAACGGACAAGGTGACGGCGATCGCCGACCAGGCCACGCTGCACGTGGGATTTATCGCCTATGGTCCTGACAGCAACACAGCGTATGCGAACGGCTCGAAGCTCTCGAACGCGATCGTAAAGGCGCTCACGGGAGCGGGTGTACCGAAAGAATCGATTCAGAGTGAGAATCAGCAGATTGCGCCGGTCCAGAACTACCAGCTCGACAAGCTGACAGAGGCGCAGAAACAGCAGAGACAGTTCCAGGTAACGCAGAGCTGGACAATCAAGATGAACGCGGATGACGCGGCAAAGGCATTGGACGTCGCGGTGAAGGCTGGCGCGAATCAGTCCGGCCAGATCGATTGGGGCTTCAAGGACGAGAATGCACCTGAGGCACAGGCGGCAGCGAAGGCTCTGAAGCGCGCACATGACCAGGCCGAACAGATGGCTGCAAGTCTGAACGCAAAGCTAGGTTCACTGCTGTACGCCAGCAATGAGGTTCAGCCGAGCGGTCCGCGGCCGATGTTCCGTGCGATGGCTGCGACGCCTGCTATGGATAAGGTACAGCCGCTGGCGATCAATCCGCGTGAAGTAGAGAAGATAGCGACGGTCTATGCTGTCTTCGCCATTGAATAGCTGAAGCAATGCTGCTGGACAGCCTTGTACCGTAAACAGAAAGAGACGATTCATGCCCCAATATAAGTACCGCGAACTGAAGCCAGCTCCAGAAGCCGAATCTACGTTCCGACGATGGCTGGCGCAGCTGAACGATGAATTCACGCGGCATCAGTCTGTCGACCGCCGTTCGGAGATTGTGCGTGATGAGCTGTACCAGATGTACCTGGGCAGACCTCATGGGGGACGCACGCCAGTCACTCTGACCAGTGAGTTGGCGAGCCATACCCTGACGGAGTGCTTCGATCCGCGCAATGTGACGCTTGAGCCCGAGTACTACGGGGATATCGATGCTGAGAAGTATGCCATCCGCAAGCCGCTCATCTGGTTCTGGCAGATGTTCGATCGCTCTCCGCTGGGGCTGAATCACTGGCTGGGTTTTCGGTTTCGCTGCATGCTGGGTCACCACATCTTCAAGTCACTGGGCAAGGGCGTGAAGATCTTCCATAACGTGGAGTTCACCTACGGGTACAACCTCACCATCGAGGACAACTGCACGATCCACCGCAACGTGATGCTGGACGATCGCGGGGGCATCATCCTGCATGAAGGGACCAGCATCTCGGACTATGCGAATGTCTACTCGCACACACATGACATCAACGTGCAGGCCGATGTGACGAACAAGCCTACGGAGCTGGGTCCGCGGGCTCGCGTGACCTATCACGCGACGGTGCTGGCAGGCTCGAATGTCGGGGAGAACGCCATGCTGGGAGCGATGGGGCTGGCGACCAAACCTGTACCGTCGGGTGTGGTCTCGGTTGGAATTCCGGCAAAGGTAAAACGCGAAAAGAACGCCTCTTCGTAGAAGGCACAATCTGGTAAGTGAGATAACTGCTAGAAGCTCGCGGCATCCTACCCAGAGGGGGTGCCGCGTTTGTTTCATGTTCTTTCGATCTTCAGCCTGACCCTCGCCGGACTTTGTGCTGCCTGGATCACCGTTGATGTCTTCCGCAGGCCGCAGCACATGGCGGTGATGAACGTTGTCTGGCCCGTCACCGCACTGTATTTCGGTCCTGTCGCGGTTTGGGCGTACCTGCGATTTGGGCGCCCGCAGTCGCATGCCGCAATGCAGGAGAAGCAGAAGGCAGGAAACCAGCAGAAGAAGGACGAATCGCTGCATTGGAATCAGGTTGCAGTTGCCACCAGCCACTGCGGGGCGGGCTGCACCATTGCGGACATCGTTACGGAGTTCACGCTGTTTGCACTGAGTGCGACCCTGTTCGGATCCGAGCTGTGGGCCAAGTTCGTGTGGGATCTTGCGGCTGCGTGGCTCGTCGGAATCGTATTTCAGTATTTTTCCATCAAACCGATGCGCAACTTGTCTGTGGGTGAGGGAATCGTCGCGGCGATCAAGGCTGACACGTTTTCCATCCTCGCCTTCCAGGTCGGAATGTATGGGTGGATGGCTTTTGTTTACTTTGTCCTGTTTCCTCAATCCCATCTGAAAGCCGTGCAGCCGGAGTACTGGGCGATGATGCAGATCGGGATGATTTGTGGATTCTTTACCTCGTACCCGATGAACTGGTGGCTGGTGCAATCCGGACTGAAAGAAAAGATGGGCTGAGACCCGCTGTGCTGTAGCTGGCTGATCCTTTAAGCTAAAAGGATGAATCAGAACTTTATCCTCATCCTCTTCCAGGTGTTTGCGCTGGTGCTGGCCTTCAGTGTGCATGAGTGCGCGCATGCCTGGGTGGCATGGCGGCTGGGCGATCCTACAGCCCGCATGCTGGGCCGGGTGACGCTCAATCCTTTGAAGCACCTGGATCTGTTTGGCTCGGTTCTGATGCCTCTGATTGCTTTGGTGTACAACTGGCCGCTGATTGGCTGGGCAAAGCCGACTCCGGTGACAGCGCGCAATTTCAAGAATTACAAGCGTGATGACATTATGGTCACCCTTGCGGGACCTGCGAGTAACCTGCTGCTGGCTACGGGAGCCCTCATCCTTCTGCTGATCATCAAGCATGTTGTGCCGGGAGGAACGGTTGCGGTTTTCACGGCGATGGCTCTGGCGATGCATTATCCAGGAGTCTCGACCGAGAACCTTCCTGCCCTGTTCCCGCTGGCGCTGCTGCTCTACTTCATCATCCTGATCAATCTTCTTTTGTTCGTATTCAACCTGGTTCCGTTTCCTCCGCTGGATGGAAGCCGTATTCTGCGGCATTTTCTGCCGTACAACATGCTGCAGCTCTATGACAGGATGGGGATGCTGGCGTTGTGGATCTTCATGCTGGTAGCGGGAGGATTCATCTTTCGCGTCTTTCTGTATCCGTTGCAGTCCGCCTTCGACCGCATCCTGGCGGCAATGTAAATGCAGGTTTCCCGTATCATCACTAGTTGAGAATCATGACCGAACCAAATTCTTCGACAACACGGCCGCGAATTTTGAGCGGTATGCGGCCCACAGGAAAGCTGCACCTGGGCAACTACATGGGTGCTCTGTACAACTGGGTGAAGCTGCAGCACGACTATGAGTGCTACTTCTTTATTGCGGACTATCACGCGCTGACGACGGACTATGCCGATCCAAGTCTGCTGAAGCAGAATGTTTTTGAAGTGGCGCTCGACTTTCTCTCTGCAGGGCTCGATCCGCAGAAGTGCACGATCTTCGTGCAATCGCATGTGCCTCAGCATGCTGAGCTTCATCTCCTGTTGAGCATGATCACTCCGGTGAGTTGGCTGGAACGAGTACCGACGTATAAAGATCAGCAGGAGCAGCTGCGAGAGAAGGATTTGGCGACCTACGGATTTCTGGGATACCCGCTCCTGCAGTCGGCTGATATTCTGCTCTATCGACCCAAGTTTGTTCCCGTCGGACAGGATCAGGTCTCGCACATCGAACTGACCCGCGAGGTGGCTCGGCGATTCAATCATTTTTATAGTCCTCGAAGGATTGTGCCGGGAGTCAGTTCTTCCATAGCTGCTTCGACGGTTCAAACAGAACCCGACCCGGAGCATCTTCTGCTTCCAGAGCCGGAAGTGCTGCTCACCCCCTCGCCGAAGCTTCCGGGCACCGACGGCCGGAAGATGTCGAAGAGCTATGGAAATACGATTCTTCTTTCTGATCACCCGGCAGAGGTGCTCAAGAAGATGGCGGCCATGACCAATGGCGGCCAACGTCCTACCCAGCACGATCCTGGCGATCCAGAGATATGTCCGGTTGGCGACATGCATCGGAACTTCAGCTCGGAGATGGTGGTGGCGCACATCTCTAACGGTTGCCGCACTGCAACCATACGATGCGACGAATGCAAAGTGCTGGCGGCGAACAGTATCAACCTGCATCTTCAGCCCATTCGGGAGCGGCGCGAAGAACTTCTGAGAACTCCTGAAAAGATATGGGACATCCTCGATGCGGGAGCTGTTCGCGCTATCGGTCGGTCGGAAGAGACTATGCAGGCCGTGCGTGCTGTGACGGGACTCTCCCGGGACCGTTCCGGTGTGCGGGTTGAGCCGACGATATTTGCTGCGCGAGACGCAGAACGGGTGCGCGACTTATCGTCCTACAAGGACTGGTGGAATCTCGCAACCCCTGTGCTGGTGCGGAACCTGAGAGATCTCTGGAAAAAAGATCTCACTCCTTCCAGCACGCCCCTGAGAGCGGATGCAGAAGGTGTGTGGATTACTCAAAACAATCGGCGTGTCTTTGTGACAGCGGCGACGCAGACGCCGGGTGAAGATTCCTGGAAGTTCAGCATCAAGCCAAAATCTTATGAGTTTCTTGTGCTTCTCTGCTGGGGACAGGATTTTTCGCTTCACGATTTTGTTGTCCCTCAAAAGCGCTATCTTGAATCGTGGACGAAAGCGAAAAAGACTGCGGGGAAGAATAACATTGAAGTGGATGTAGAACTTCATGACGGCAGATATGATCTGCGTTTGCCGAATGCTGCCCCGATCGAGATCACAGACACGGAAGCCGACTACACGGATATCGCCCAATAGAAAGTATGTCTGACAAAGCCCTTCATCCCGAAGATGCCGTTCCGCAGTCCGATGAGGCGATTCCGACGGAAGCTCCTCAGGCTCCAGTTGCAGGCGAAGTCACGGAGCCGTTTGCCTTGAAGCATCCTGTGCCTGCCCCCGCGCCAGAGCCGAAGCGGGCGACGGCCAGGGACAAAGACAAGGAAAAGGAAGAGGCTTCACAGTCTCCTTTTTCTGTCATCGTTGGGCAGGTCTACGATGGGCCGCTCGATCTTCTGCTCGACCTCATCCGAAAGCAGAATATCGACATCTACGATATCCCGATCGCTCGAATCACCGAGCAGTTTCTCGAGTACACCCACAAGCTTCAACAGACGGATGTGGATGCTGCGGGTGAGTTTATCTACACCGCGTCTCTGCTGATCCATATCAAGTCGAAGATGCTGTTGCCGCGGGATCCCAGCGATATTGCGGGAGCAGATTCGGAAGATCCCCGCCGCGAGCTAGTGGAGCGGCTGCTCGAGCACGAACGCTTCAAGGCTGCAGCCCAGATGCTGATGCAGAAGCAGCAGATCGAGGAAGCGACCTGGACTAATCCGGGTATACGGGATTTCCGCGATTCGGCGGATGCCGAGCGCGAGATCGCGGCCGATACGGTGGACCTGGTTCGAGTCTTCCAGGACATTCTTGGCCGTCTGCGCAAACGCCCCGTGCTGGATGTCGACGAGGAGTCCGTCACCGTAGCTCAGATGATCGACTACGTGAAGCGACGGCTGGTGATGGAAGATAAGGCCGTTTCTCTGCACAAGCTGCTGCACAATACTCATACGGAACGGGCCTTGATCTGCATGTTCCTGGCAATGCTGGAGCTGGTTCGCCTGCAGGCTGTGCTGCTCTATCAGCCGGTCGTGCAGGGAGACATCCTGATCAAAAAGGCGGAGAATTTCGATCAGGTATTTGCCGATCAGCAGCAGGCTCGCGACGACTGGAAGTAATCCCCAAAAAATTTATGTCCGTGCCGCAGAAGGGATCTCTGCGGGCACGGACCGAATGAAGATTCTGCATTGTTGCCTTCAGGGCTTTAGCTGGTTTTGCGACGCCGGCGAAGCAGTCCAGCGAGCGCGGTGATGCCGGTGCCCATCAGGGCGAGCGACGTTGGCTCGGGAGTTGCGGCGACCGGGGTCGTCGGGGGCAGCGTGCCGGTGAACTCCTGGTTGTGGACCTCGCCCGTCTGCCCGATCGCGGCTGCGATGAAGGTGCCGGCCATCTGAGAATTGCCGCTCAGGATCGCGAAGGGTGCGAGCGCCGAAGCCGTGAGCTGACCGTTGATCGTGACGGTGCTTGCATTGGAAAAGTTGAACAGAATATTGGAATCGGCGTTGCTGTCACCGGAGTTCTGGTGGTCGTTGTAGTAGATTCCCGTGCCAAGTGAGACGTTCGTGCCATCGACGTTGATGATGATGGTGGATCCAGCGGGCGCGATGATGTCCAAGGGATGATTGGTATCTCCAAACTGCGCTGCCGTGATGTTGAAGATGTTGAGCGTCGAACTGGTGCCCTTCAGGACGAAGAAGGAGGGGTTGACAGAGGAGTGGTTTGTTCCGAGCACCTGTCCGTTCGCAGTCAACGTCGCCAGCCCCAACGATGCACTATCCAGGGTGGTGCGCAGGGTATTGAAATCGATACCCGAGGAGCCGGTGGTTACGCGATGACCTCCGCCGTTGAAGTTGAAGTTGCCATTGGAGCCCGGGGCATAGACGTTTCCGTGGCTGTTGATGTTGAACTGCTCTCCGGAGTTGAGGCCGCCGGTCGAGACGAGATCGAAGGAAGCAAGGGAGCCCCACGGATCGCTGTAGAGGTTGCTTCCGATGGTGGTCCCGCTGGTAACCATTCCTGCGGCAGCCACGCGGCCGGTAATGTCGGCGTTTGTAGCGATGTTTCCGGCTATGACGGTATTTCCATGGGAGTCCACGGTCCCAAGAGCCACTAGGTTGTACGCGCTGGCTACGCCGAAGGGGGCTAAACCGTCGGCTTTGCAGAGATTTGGGAGAACGGCAAGGCTGGCAGCAAAGAGGAAAGCAAACTTGATCTTCATTATGCAAATAGTTATGCAAATCACCTGCCAAACCTACGAAAGATGCTGATACGCCTAAATTTACGGGAGAAGCTGCATGCAAATGCCGGGGTTGAGTGAAAATGTTTGCAGCATCCGCCTGGGTTGCCTGCCTTAAGTGGAAATATTTTTCTCATCCCGCACTGCTCTGGTGTGAGCTAAATGGCTTGCCTTCAGCGGCTAGCCATCCTTTTCGAAGGTATGAGGGCAGGCGGATTCGTCTCACGGGACCGTCAAGATCTTCGCATTTCTGTGCAAAACAGGTCCTCGAGAGAGCGTAGTGGAAGTGATCCTGTGGCGCGCCGCTCTTATACACTCGTAGGCAATGAGCCTCAAAGCAAAGATCGAAGCCGTCATTTACGCGTCGGAAGAACCGGTGACCCTCTCCCAGCTGATGGGCCTGCTCGGGCAGGAAGCCCAGGCTGAGCTGGACCAGATAGCCGAGGCCCAGCAGGCGCTTGCGCTGGAGTCCGCAGAGTCGGTAGAGGCCGAATCGAGCGAGGTGGCCGGCGAAGAGACGGATGTCGAAGGCGGGGACCATAAGATCGAGATGGACTCCGAAGGACCAACGCAGGAACCCGTTCCTGCTTTAGAAGCGGAAGACGGCGTGGGAACGTCTGAAGAGCAAACGGAGACGGGCTCAGAATCTGATTCCGCGGAGCTTTATGCCGCGAATGCTGAGTCTGCTGCGCAGATTTCGGCGACGGCGGACGGGGCTGCGGAACAGGGTTCAGCGCGTGAGGCCAAAGAAGAGAAGGAGAGAAACCGGCGACTCCGGGAGTACTTCCGCTCGATTCTGGACCAGTTGATTCTGGAGTACGCCAACGACAATCGCGGACTGGAGATTCGCGAAGTCGCGAACGGCTACCGCATGGCGACCAAGCCCGAGTATCACGATGCGGTTCGGGGTTTTGTGAAATCGCTCAAACCGCCTCTGAAGCTCTCGTTGCAGGCCCTGGAGACGCTGGCCGTAGTGGCTTAC
>DASTSJ010000359.1:0-2540 GCA_035760765.1 Edaphobacter sp.
TGCTGTAGGAGGTACGTCAGAAGCCAGGTATCTGAGCTTATCTGCAGAAGACGGAACTCGGAGGTCTGCCACACGTCAGGGGGCGGGGCCGATGCGGTGAAGCGCTCCTCAAGTACTTCCAGAATAAAGTCACGGGAGTAGAGACGTCCGGAGGCTCCAATCTCAAAAAAACCGGCAGCCATCATCGAGACGAAGTCTGCTCTTCTTGGCGAGCGCTCGGGAAGGTGTTCGAAACGGTGGAAGATAGGCTCAAGCGCGATGAGTTGAGAGAGGATATCTGCATCGATCTTCGCGTTCATAGATGGGATGATACCTGTGAACAAACTTTCAGATTCTCGACTACTGGAGCGAGCGATGATAAAGAGCACATGGAACTGGATCGCAGTCGCGTTCGTTGCGGCAGGCGTGACGATGGTGAGCCACGCCCAGGAAGCTCCTGCACATGGCCGCCAGGTTGCGCCGACCAGCCTTGTCGTCCATGGCTATGAGGGGCAGGTTCCGGTTATTCAGCGTAACGGTCACGCCTATGTGGAAGTGGAGGGACTTGCGCGCATCACGGAGTCTTCCCTGAGCTTTCACGGAAGCCGCATTCTGCTGACGCTGCCGCAAACGGCGCCATCTCTCCCTGCCACAGCATCTCCGGTGAACCCGCCCGCACCGGTACAGGAGGAAAAAGGCTACTCGCGCGAGTTCTTGAGAGCCGCGGTCGAAGAGATGAGTGTGATTCGTGAGTGGAGGAGCGCCATTGAGAACGCGATCCGCACCAATAATCCCGTAGAGCAGGGTTGGGTCTCGAACTACCGGACCATCGCGGATACCCGGATGGAGATGGCGTCTGCTTCTGCTACGACCGACGCAGACCGGCAGGCACTTGCGCTACTGCAGAACGCCAAAGGAATGGTCCAGCAGTTGAGCGACCGCTTTCTTTCCCTGCGATCCACTCTTACGTACGTGTCTCCAGACTCACTCGACAACGACCCGCTGGACAAAAAGATCCTGGCCTGCGCCCAGGGGGTGACAGGGCAGGCGATCCCGGGTGGGCAGTTCCAGGACGTGAGCGCCTGCCACTGATGGACGTGGCAGCAAGTCACCTAACGAAAGACCTCGGCCACTTGGACCGGCTGATAGGAATTTGATCCTGCAAGGACAATGACATCGCCCGTCATGGAATTTCGGAATGCCTGTGCGCGGACGTGATGCTCAATCAGGTCCGGTCCATCTACAGAGGTTTGTTTATGAGGATCATAGATCTCTGTCGATGTTGTAGGGATGCCGCTGATGCGTTCTCCACCCGCGAGCAAAATACGTCTGTCATTCAGCACGGTCGCAGTGTGGCTGCCTCGCCCGCTATGAAGCATCCCTGCCCGGCTGAAGCTCTCGGTTACGGGATCGTAAATCTCGATGTCTGCCACCTGATCCGTCCCAGTCCCAAGGTCTTCGGTGGATTCTCCACCCAGGATGAGCACTCTTCCATCGTCCAGAAGAGTCGCTGTGTGGTTATAGCGGCTGATGTGCAGTGAGCCGGTGGAACGGAACGTGTTGGTTACCGGATCGTACAACTCGGCCGTGCTCAGCGAGAACACATCGCAGCGGCCCGTGCAGTTGTTACTTCTTCCGCCAACGACGAGCACACGCCCGTCGTTAAGGCGGGTCATCGTGTGCAGCCAGCGCCCTGTCTTCATCTCCGGGCCCGGAGTGAATTGCATCGACGATGGATCAAAAAACTCAGTGTTAACGGATGCCCCAAACCCGTTCCCGTAGAGCTGGATGCCACCAGTGATCAGAATGCGTCCCGTCGCATCGTCGAGAGTCGTCCAAACATGATTTCTGCGGGGAACTGTCATCTCCGGTCCGGAGGTCCATTGCCGTGTCCGGTGATCGTAGATCTCCGAGCTTCGATAGACCGGGTCGAACGTTCCCGCCCCGCTCGTGATGTCGTATCCTCCAGCAGCGACCACGGTTCCATTCGGAAGACTAAACATGATGTGCGACATGCGCTTGATGGCCATGCTGCCTACGAGCTGAAATCGGTCCTCGTCCGGCACATAGAGTTCTGCCTGCCGATGGACTCCGGAGAGCCCACGGCCGCCAGAGATGAGGATAGAACCGTCCTCGAGCTGGATCGCAGCGAATGAGTCGTAGCCGTCAGAGGGCGTGGCGAGGCGCTCGATGCGGCCATGGTAGCCGCGCACGCTGACAGTGGCCTCGGCAAATCGCGTCGGATCTATGACACTGGTGGCACGAACGTGATACACCCCGGTCGTCAGGGGTGCCAGGTAGTTGCCGGCAGCAGTGATCTCTCCTCCGTTGGGTTCCAGAACGGAATACCGTACCGTTGCGTCGGTTCCTCCCGTGACGACTCCCTTGAATGCTACCGCGGTCGCCACCAAAGGATTGGCCATCGACGGAGAGATAGAGACTGTTATCGGGGAAGGCTGAGGTACAGGTGTTGGGGCCAAACCTGTTCCGCTGCTGCAACCAAGGGCAAACGGAAACAAGCAAACGGTGAGAGTGGGGATTCCGATGAACGTACGCAAAGG
>DASTSJ010000360.1:0-3073 GCA_035760765.1 Edaphobacter sp.
CCGAGCAGGGTACGGGGGCCGTCCACACCGCCCCCGCGCACGGCCCGGATGACTTCGCCACTGGCACCCGCTACGGTCTTCCGCAGACCTGCGACGTGGACAGCGCCGGACGGCTGCGCAACGGCCTGCCGGAATACGATGGCCTGCAGGTCTTCAAGGCCAATCCAGCCATCATCGAGTTGGTTCGCTCGCACGGTGCCCTGATGGGGCTCAGCGAGATTCATCACTCCTATCCGCACTGCTGGCGCTGCCACAATCCCGTCATCTTCCGCGCCACGGAACAGTGGTTCATCTCGATGGAGACGCCGATGCAGAACCCGGACTGCTCCCCGACCACCTTCCGGCAGCGCACGCTCGATGAGATTGCTAACGTCAAGTGGGACCCGTCCTGGGGACAGGAGCGCATCTCCAACATGATCGCGACGCGGCCCGACTGGACCATCTCGCGCCAGCGCATCTGGGGCGTTCCCATCGCGGTCTTCCTCTGCGAGAAGTGCCACACCCCGCTCAACGATAAGAGTGTCAATCGAAGCGTGGTCGAGTTGTTCCATAAGGAGGGCGCCGACGCCTGGTATGCCCATGACGTCTCCGCGCTGCTTCCTGCCGGGACTGCTTGTTCCTCCTGCGGAGGCACGGAGTTCCGCAAGGAGATGGACATCCTCGATGTCTGGTTTGAGTCCGGAGCGAGCTGGCACGCCGTGCTTGATGTCGAGCCGGAGCTGCACTGGCCCGCCGACCTCTACACCGAGGGCGGCGATCAGCACCGTGGCTGGTTCCACTCCTCCATCCTGACCTCGGTTGCGGTGCGCGGACGCGCGCCCTACAAGATGGTCGCCACCTCCGGGTGGACCCTGGACGAGCAGGGCCGAGCGTTCTCCAAGTCTCTGGGCAACGGCGTCGATCCTGTCGATATCGCCAAGCGTCTGGGCGGCGAGATCGTCAGGCTTTGGGTCGCCTCCGTTGACTTTCGTGAGGACGTCGCCGCCAGCGAGAACCTGATGCAGCGCGTCAGCGACAACTACCGCAAGCTGCGCAATACCTTCCGCTTCCTGCTCGGTAACCTGCACGACTTCACGCCTTCCGCAGATGCAGTGCGCGATTTTGCGAAGCTCGAACCGTTAGACCAGTACATCCTCGCTCGTCTCGCCGAGCTGGATCGCAAGATCCGCCGCGCCTACGACGACTTTGAGTTCCATCGCGCCTATCACGCTCTGAACGAGTTCACGAATACCGATCTGAGCGCGCTGTACCTCGATGTCCTGAAGGACCGCCTCTATACCTTCGCACCCAATCATCCGGCGCGCCGCAGCGCGCAGACGGCTCTCTGGCACATCGCCGAGACGCTCACCCGGCTCGTCGCGCCGATTCTCAGCTTCACCGCCGAAGAGGTCTGGCAGTCACTACCGAACGTGGAGGGACGCGAAGCCAGCGTGCACCTGGCGCTCTTCCTGAACCTCGATGACCTTGGCCTTACCAACCTGCGGCAGATCGAGGAAGACTGGAAGCGGCTGCTCGGGTTCCGCGCCATGGCCATGAAGGCTCTGGAAGAGGGACGCAACGAGAAACTGATCGGCAAGGCCCTCGAGGCGTCCGTGGAGATCCTCACAACCGACCTGGATGAGTCCTCCCGCGATCTGCTGAAGCGCTATGAAGCCAGCCTTCCGGAGCTGATGAATGTCTCCACCGTCGCTCTCAAGGAGAGCTCCGACAACGCGATGGAGACCACCACAGGCATTCTGGCCAAGGTAGCTTCAGGAACGAAGTGCGAACGCTGCTGGCGCTACACCAATGATGTGGGGAATGACAGCCGGTTTCCCTCCGTCTGCCTGAGATGCGCAGAAGCCCTCGACGCCATCGGGTATCCTCCTTATGCGGCTTCAACGAATGTTCAGTCTTAGTTTTGCTTAAGGGCACGGCTTCAGCCGTGCCACAACCAGCTTTCACTCATAGGGGCTTCAGCCCCTGAGGAACCCCGGAGTACCTCATCGATGCCCGAGCGCTACGAGTATCCGCCGACCGAGTTCGATCCCAAGTCCCGTCATCCGATCAATCGGCGGAGCTTCTACTTCCCTCTCCTGCTCGCGCTTTCGGCCTTCATCGCTATCGCTGACCACGTCAGCAAGAAGTTCATCAGCCACAGGCTTCCCATCGGGCGCTCGCACACCGTCATCCCCGGCATCTTGAACATTACCCATGTCCTTAACACCGGCGCAGCCTTCAGCTTCCTAGCCGATACAGCCTCACCCGACCTGGTCCGCCGCGGCCTTATTCTCTTCTCCGTCGCCGCCGTTCTAGTCGTCGGAATGATGCTGATGCGTTCGTGCCGCTGTCTTAGTCTCACCTGCATCGCACTTGCGCTCATTCTTGGCGGAGCCGTCGGCAACCTGTACGATCGCATCGTCTATCACTACGTCATCGACTTCATCGGCTTTCACATCGGGCCTTACCACTGGCCCGACTTTAACTTCGCCGACTCGGCGATCGTGATCGGAGCCTGTCTGCTGATGATAGAGATCATCCGGCCACAGCCCGAAACAGCGTAGTCGCAAGTCACTGCTCCTCATCATTTTGGGTACACCGGCCCAATCGTGCAGGTCCTGTGGCGTGCTCGGCGGACGCCCATTTCGAGTGCCCGCGGAAGCTCTTCTTTTGCCTGGCCCGAGCTTGAAGCCGCTGAGCGCCTGCCGGGTCTAGAATGTTGCCCTCCCCAGGAGGTGCACATCCATGGCACTCGACACCGACAAACTAAACGCATTCGTGTCCCACTTCATCGACGACCTCGGCGGCGCAGGACACGCCGGCATGGTCGTGATCGGAGAAAGGCTTGGCCTCTACAAGGCTCTCGCCTCACACCCGATGACCTCGGAAGAACTTGCTCGCGAAACTGGAACCGACGAGCGCTATGTTCGCGAATGGCTCGCCTCCCAGGCAGCAGGAGGCTACGTCACCTACGACGAAGCAGCCAGGAAGTTCAGCCTCACCGAAGAGCAGGCCTTCACGATGGCTGACGAGACCAGCCCCGCCTATCTTCCCGGAGCCTTCGAACTCGCTCTCGGCGCACTTGCAGCTGTCC
>DASTSJ010000361.1:0-5732 GCA_035760765.1 Edaphobacter sp.
AAGACTCATCCTCATCTCCTTGGGTTCATCATCGGCTTCTCCCTTCGTTCGTGGGCGTGACTCCTAGGAAGCCTTATCGATGGAGATTGGTTGGCTGCAAAGGCATGCGTTGATCGTGGCGCACACTACGCGAATGCGCTACGCATAAAAGCCCGGCTTCGCACCGGGCCCGCTCCTGGTCGTCCTCTCGTTCGTTCTCTCGTTCGTCGCAACTCCCGTCATCTCTGTGACGTGTCATCCTGAGCGAAGCGCAGCGAAGTCGAAGGATCTGCGGATAACATCATTCTGCCCAGCCACGAAACCAGGTGCCCCACCTTCGCGAAGCTAAGGAGGGTTTTGCAGGATGCCAACCATGCCCATCGTTCAGCTTAGTAGCTGAATCTACCGTTGGCAGAGCGAATCGACTACGCGGCCTTACGCCAGCGGACGATTCAGCTCCGTCCTCCACTCCGCCTTATCGCAGCTCATCTCCGGGCCCACCAGGTAACGCTCCCAAAGATCCTCCCGCGTCTTCAGCTGATGCTCTGCAATCCACGTATGCAGCTCGCCCCAGCCGCTGCCGAGGCCCTCGTAGCCTCCACTGTAGATCGTCTGCACCACGCGCGCGGCGTCCAGCTCTCCGGCCTCGACACGTCCTTCGGGCTTCACATCGCTCTCCACCGGAAAGCAGATGCGAAAGTCAAAGCTCTCGTCCGGACGCCGGTAGTGATGCGTGAACCACGGACCTGCCGGTGCGACCTTCTGTTCCTTCAGCACGCGGCCCAGCTCCTGCAGCCCGCTCTGCATGGCATGCACAATCTGCTCCCGCGGCGTCTTCATCCGGATAAACGCAATCTTCTGCTGCGGAGACTCAACGATATGCGGTGCGCTGATCATCTCTTCCTCCGAAGTCCACTGCTTCAGCCCCCACAACAGTACACCCGCCAAAGCAAAGAGCGCGCCCGGCAAAGGCGCGCTCATCCTGTCCAGGCCTTGACCGAATCAGATCCTCATCGGCATCAGGATGTAACGATACCGCACATCCTCGTTTCCATCCTCCGGACGCATCTGCCCCGCCGACTGCGCATCCTTGAACTCTAGCCTGACCTCGCCGGTATTTCCGATCGCCTTCAGGAAGTCCAGCAGATATTGGCTGTTGAACCCGACCATCAGCGGATCGTAGTTGTACGGCGTCTCAATCGAATCCTCTGACTCGCCGGCCTCGGTCGACGACGACGAAAGCTTCAGCTCGTTCTGCTCCAGCCGCAGCTTGATCGCACCCGAGCGCTCATCGGCGAACTGCGCCACACGCTGAATCGACCCCATCAGGTCCTCCGAGCGCACGATCACAAACTTCGTGTTGTCCCGCGGCAGCACGGCCTCGTAATTGGGGAACTGGCCTGTCAGCTTGCGGCTCGTCAGCACCCGTCCGCCCACGCGGAAGAAGAGCGTCTGCTCGTCGTCCGCAAACTCCATCGACTCCGCGTCCGTGTTCGACAGCAGACCCGAAAGCTCGCCCAGCGCCTTGCGCGGAATCAGCGTCTTCTTCTCGCCCTGCACACCCTCCAGCTGCTCGTTCAGCTTCTCGATGTGTGCCAGGCGGTGTCCGTCGGTCGCTACCATCGCCATCGACTCGGCCTTCAGCACCAGCAGGGCTCCGTTCAGCGTGTAGCGCGACTCCTCGTTCGAGATCGCGAAGATCGTCTTCGAGATCATGTTCTTCAGCCCTGCCACCGGAAGCTTCACCGCGCCCGCGGCAGGGAACTCCGGAACCTGCGGAAAGTTCACCCGCGCCATGCCCACCATCTTCGTGTTCGAGCGGCCGGCACGAATCTGCACCCAGTGGTTGTCCATCAGCTTGATGGAGATGTCGCCCTCGGGCAGCAGCTTGATGTAGTCGTACAGCTTGCGCGCCGGTATCGTGCACGCACCCGGCTTCTTCACCCGCGCCGAGCAGCTCGTCTTCATGCTCTGGTCCAAGTCCGTCGCCGTAATCGTCAGCCGATCGCCGCCCTCGCCCTGCGTCGCCTCAAACAGGAAGTTCGAAAGGATCGGAATCGTCGTCTTGCGCTCGACGACGGACTGTGCCGCCGTCAGCTCACGCAGTAGCTCTGCGCGGGAGACAGTGATCTCGAGGTTACCCGTTGGGGCTGCGTTTGCCGTCATCTCTGAATCCTGCGTAGCCGTAGTCACAGTGTTCTCTCCCGTCGCACTCAACGTTGCGTCCCATCCGCGTCTGGATGTATCGCTTCTGGCCAAACTGTACAACGAATCCAGCCACAGACGCCACGCATCTTCCATCGCTCGGCGCGACAGCTTGATTCTAGGGCTGACCACCGGCCCGGCGCGACCTAATTCTTTGTGGGAAACAGCGCCCGTGTGTGGCAATGCCGCCGCCCCGCCACCGGCGATGCTGGGACCGCCAACGCTGCTGCGCGAGGGAAGGCTTCTAAGAGAGAAAGAACTTTAAAGACGTATTGCTCGTCGTCATAACCGTTCACGCTGGAAAAGTGGATAACCTTCCTATCTCTTCTGAAATCTTTGTTTTAGGGTCGTGTCCTGTTTTAGAAAACTCGTCCGCCTGATTTGCAAGACCGGGACAACGCGGTTAAAACTCCTCGCACCGCCCCCGCTTATCCCATTTCTTCACAGCCGCAACCTCCAGCCTGCTGAGAAGACCGCGTGCGAACCGTGGGAATATCCGGCAAAATCATTCTATTCAGAAGTTTGCAGAGGTCCTGTTTCCCACACCTTCCAGAAATGGCAGAGGATAACCTGTACCAAATGCAGGAGGCACCACCGATGAAGATCGCGATCTTTGGAGCCAATGGAGGCACCGGACGTCTCCTCACCAGCCACTCGCTCGACGCCGGTCACACCGTTACTGCGCTGGTTCGCAACCCAGCGGCGTTCCCATTTCGTGACCGTGTCCGCATCGTCCAGGGCAGCGCCTTCGATCCCGCAGCCGTCGCCAGCACCGTCGAAGGCGCAAATGCCGTCTTCTCCGCGCTCGGAGCCCACTCGCCCTTCCGCAACGAGAACGTCCTGCCCCGCGCCGTCCCGATCATCGTCCAGGCCATGCAGCAGGCTGGCGTCGAGCGCATCATCGCCCTCGGCTCCGCAGGAGCCCTGCCCGACGCCCTCGCCAAGCAGCCCGCCTGGCGCCGCTGGCTCGTCCAGAAGATCGTCTACCCCTATCTGCTCAAGTGGCCGGTCCACGAGCAGGTCGAGCAGTACCGCATCCTCTCCTCCAGCCCCCTCGACTGGACCATGGTTCTTCCCCCGGTCCTCAACAACGGTCGCGAGCGCAGCCGCTATCGAATCGACGGTGAGGCCCTCCCGCGCGGCGGCAACAGCATCTCACGCGCCGACGTAGCCCGCTTCATGTTCCGCCAGCTCGAAGATCCGCAGTGGCATCGTCGCGGCGTCTACATCACCAACTGAGGCGCCGACTGACGCTCTCTCCCGCCCCCTGCCTAGTGGACCACCTTCGGCGAGTCCGGCGAGATGCCCTTGCAGTCGGCGCCCTCATACGTGCTGTCGATCGTCATATCGATCAGCATCGGCTGTGGACGCCGCGCCGAAGTCGTCTCGACATGCATCGTGCCCTGCACCTTCTCCGAGCTGACAAAGTTCATCTGGATGTGGCCCTTCGAGACGTCTCCGCGCCCGGACGTGCACTCCACATCGCCCGACATTCCGCTTGAGTCCGACTTCATGTTGCTGTAGCTGCAGTTCTCATGCGCGCGGGGACCCGCCAGCATCTCCCTCCACTTCTCAGGGGTAAGGCACGACTCCGTCTCGGTCGTTGTCGGCTCACCGCCCGGAACCGGCCGTCCCATCGCCTTCAGCCGCGCCACCACGTCCGGTGGAAGCTCCAGTCCCTTGATCGTCGAGACCGTCTTGCCGTGCCACAACCCCATCTTGATCGGAGCCGACTGCGCAACCGCCGCTGCCGGAATCGACACCGCCGCCAACAACCAAGCCAACGTCTTCATAGAACCCCCTCAGGAATAAAACCGCCAGGGCCCGCCAAACCACGCCAGTATGCCCCGTCCCCGCGGGCGGACGAAAGAAAAAAAGCAAGTGCCACCCTCAGTGCCTCGCTCTGGCTCCCCCCGCACCTCGGCGGTTCCCCGCACTCCCTTCATCGGCTGCGCTCTGCCCTATTCATCTTCCATGCGTGCGGCATGTCGTAGAATTCGCAAACGATGAGAGCAAAGTTCGTCTCGCTCCCTACCCCCAGGACCCGATCCGCATCCCTCTTCTGCACCATGGTCCTGATGCTGCTCGCAGCCACCGCACACGCGCAGGTTGAGGTCGAGTCCCCCCAGCAGGAGCCGTCGTTCTCAGCCGATACATGGCACCTCTGCGCCTCGCCATACCTCTGGCTCGCCGGTCTGAACGGAGATCTGAATCTGGCCGGTCATGACGCCGCGGTGCATCAGTCCTTCGGGGATATCTTCAGCAATCTCAAGATCGGCTTTATGGGACTGGGAGAGGCCCGTCGCGGTCGCGTCGGCGTGCTCACGGATCTACTCTTCGTTCGCGTCGGCGACCAGCAGGCGGTCCCCGTCCCGCAGCTCCCGTTCCCCGTCCAGGTAAAGCTGACGACCACCACCTTCACCCTCACCCCCGAGCTGGCTTACCGCGTCTACTCGCACAAACACTTCGCAGCCGATGTGCTGGGGGGATTTCGCTACTACCATCTCGGGGCCCACTCGAACTTCGATGCCGGGCCGCTCGGCCAGTACAGCTACGCGGGCTCCAGTAACTGGGTAGACGTCACCGGAGGCGCGCGCCTTCTTGCCCGGCTGACCCCGAAGATCGGAGCCTTTGTCATCGGCGATGCCGGTGGAGGAGGCTCCAGCCCCAGCTGGGAGATCGCGTACGGCGTCGGCTATAAGGTGCTGAAAAACGCAACCGCGCAGATCGGATACAAGCGCCTCTACTTCGACCGTAAGGATGGAACCGCCTTCGGCCTGGAGGCGACCCAGCAGGGGCTGGTGATTGGAACCACTGTTCGCCTTCGCTAGGGCTTCGTAGCCAGCACCAGCGGCGAAGGTCCTGGAACCTCCAGCAGCCGCATGTCCTTGAAGCCCGCCTCCTTCAGCCAGCCGCTGATCTCCTCAAACGAGAACGTATCGCCCTCATCCGTATTGACCAGCATGTTGGCCGCAAACATCAGCGAACCTACCGGGCCCGTCCTGTCCTCGTTCACCAGGAACTCCGCGATCGCGATGATGCCTCCGGACGCCAGCGCGTCGAACGTCTTCTTCAGCAGCGCACGACTCCTCGCTTCGCCTTCGCTGTGCAGAATGTGCCCCAGCGTAGCGACGTCATGGCCTTTGCCGAAGTCGGCTGAGTCCAGGTCTCCCGCGACAAAGGTAAAGCGATCCGACAGCCCGAACCGTGCCACGGACGAGCGTGTCGCCGGCAGCACACCCTCCCAGTCCACATCGGTGACCGTGACATTCTGCGCGCTCTGGGCCAGCGCAATCCCCCAAACGCCGGACCCCGCCGCCAGGTCCAGAACCTTCACCGGCCGCTCCCGCTTCTCCAGCTCCAGGTGCTTCGCCAGCACCGTCGCCGACGGGTAGCTCATCGGGAAGATGTCCATCACGAACTTCTGGAAGAACTCGCTGCCATCGCCCTCCTGGTTGACCGCAGCCGTCGGTTTGCCTGTCTTCACAATCTCGTTCAGCTTGAGCCACCGCGGAATCAGGTGCCCGCTCGTATGCCGCAGCATGCCT
>DASTSJ010000362.1:0-8217 GCA_035760765.1 Edaphobacter sp.
GCATCGATGTCGAGCACACCAGCCAAGACCGCAGGCTGATTGGCGACGATTCCGACCGGGCGGCCGTTCATGCGGGCGAAGCCGACGACCAGGTTGCGCGCGAAGTGCCCGTGCACCTGGAAGAGGTAGCCGTCATCGACGATGCGGGTGATGACGTCCACCATGTCGTACGGCTGATTGCTCTCGTCCGGAATGATGCTGTCGAGTGCTGCATCCGCGCGATCGGCAGGATCGTCGCAGGCGCGGCGCGGAGGATCGTCGAGATTGTTGGACGGAATGAAGCCGACCAGCTCTCGAATCATTGCAAGGCACTCGCGATCGTCGTGCGCCATGAAGTGAGCGACGCCGGAGATCTCATTGTGTGTCGTCGCACCGCCCAGCGCGGCTTTCGTGACATCTTCGTGCAGGACGGTCTTGATGACGTCAGGACCGGTGACGAACATGTAGCTGGTCTTCTCGGTCATCAGGGTGAAGTCGGTGATGGCGGGAGAATACACGGCGCCCCCCGCGCAGGGTCCGAGGATGGCGGAGATCTGCGGCACGACTCCGCTTGCGAGCGTGTTGCGCAGGAATATGTCGGTGTATCCGGCCAGCGAGAGGACGCCTTCCTGGATGCGGGCTCCTCCGGAGTCGTTGAGACCGATAACGGGCGCGCCCACCTTCATGGCCATGTCCATCATCTTCACGATCTTGGCGGCATTGGCCTCCGAGAGCGATCCGCCGAAGACAGTGAAGTCCTGGGCGAAGACGAAGACGACCCGACCATGAATGCGTCCGTGGCCGGTGATGAATCCGTCGCCGGGGACGCGCTGCTGGTCCATGCCGAAGTCGCTGGTGCGATGGGTGACAAGCTTATCGGTTTCCTCAAAGGAGCGTTCATCGAGCAGCAGGTCGATCCTCTCGCGGGCAGAGAGCTTGCCGGCCTTCGCCTCGCGGGCGCGGCGCTCGGGGCCGCCACCCTCTTCGGCGATGGCGTTGCGAGCAGCCAGCTCGGCGAGCTTGCGTTCGTGCGGCGTAAACTTCGACGTATTCGGGGCGGTCTCTTCGGCGGCTGCCATGCCCAGCGATTTTAGCAAGGCGGGTCGTCGAAGGACGGCGACTGGGTATCCCTCCCCTGTACAGATTTTGTGCAAAGTCTTGGAAATAAATAACTTACAGGTGGACCTTTATACCGGCCCCACTGCAAGATATTGATTCTGCGTTCGTTATAGAGGAATGGCGAGCAAAGTATTGATCTCCATGGACTTATAGGAGAACATACAAACTGACGGAATGGACGGTCTAGAGGGCTGGGTTGATCTCCTTCTTAAGTGTAGCGAATCAGGCATGCTGGATCGGCAATTCGTTAGAAGCAGATAAGTAACCGCTGCTCATCGACTTAGAGGGCAGGGTTCGGAGCAAGCCTCTTGACAGCCCAGCGCATCCGTCGGGCAAGCAAGGAAGGGCGACGGAACGGATGCTCCGTCGCCCGGTGGGTATGTTCGCCTGCTACTTTCCTCTCCTAGAGGACCACGATCTGGTCGGTACAGAGGGTGGCTGGCTGGCCGGCGCGGATGTGCCAGGATGGCATATGAAGCAGGCTCTCACCGTGGACCTTGATGTAGCGGGTCTTCACGGGAGCTGCAAGATCGGCATGGAAGGGCTGAACCGGGATCTCCGCGATCTTCGGGTTCTCCTTCGGATTGGGGTTATGGGGATTGGCGATCCTGATCTCGTCGCTGAAGGTCACACCGTCGGCCGAGGTGGCGTAGGTGACGAACTTCGGCAGCACCAGCAGGTTCCAGTCCGGCTGCGCCTGTGCGTTGAGGAAGTCCATGTGGATGGACCCGATCTCCATCACCTCGCCGAGATCGAGGACTACATCCATGTGCTGGCCCTTGTAGGCGACCCAATGGACATCGGGCGCGCTCCAGGACTCCCACGAGCCGAAGATCCCGTCGGTCAGTTGCTGTGCCTTCGCTGCTCCGCCGTCGGGAAGAGTTGTGGGGGTGATCTTCTTCCCGAAGGACTTCGCCTGCTGCATGGTAACGACGCCTGTGAAGACGCGATTGTAGGAGGCCTGATAGTCGTCAGGGGTAGTACTTCTCTCTCTTACCTTAGTGACGCCGTCCTGCCTGCATCCGCTGACGAACTGGCTGACCAGCGTCTTCATCTCCGGCTTTACGAAGACCTTGCCATCGGGCATATGGGCAAACATGCTGCGGGGCGTGTCGACCTCGTTGCGACCGATCTGGATCTGTGCGTAGAGGATGGGCAGTCGCGCTACCTTCACACGCGTCAGCAGCTCGGGATGATTGGCTGTGGCTCTCTCGGCCTGATCGAATAAGCCCTGGTAGACCTTCATCATTTCTGCGGAGAGATAGGAGTTCTTCGCGTCCTCAGGGCTGCCGAAGATATCCAACTTGAAGCCGCTGCTGATGAGAGACTCGCGCATTTTGTCGATGTACTGACGGATGTAATGGCCAGCGGGGCCGTAGTAGCCGTTGAGATACTCATCCATGATGGCGCTGTCGTCCACGTCGGGATTCCACATGAGCTTCGAGATCATGTAGGACCTGAGCCCAGCCATCTCGCCGCCAACCTGTCCGTTCGCCTGCATGAAGAGTGAGTTCACATGGTGGTCCGTGTAGAACTTGATGTTTGGCTTGAGGGTGTGAAGGTTAGGGAATGGGCTGACGAGGTTGGAGAACTGAATGTTGTAGTCCCAGATGAGAATGTTGCTGGCGATGGAACCCCATGCGATCAGCTCACGGGAGAAGGCAGGATCGGTCTGGGAGACCGGCGCCTGGCGCCTGCTCTCGATGTTGCAGAGCATGATGTTGACGTTCGGCTGGGCCTGTATGTTTTTGGGTGGCGTCCTGGAGTACCAGTAGGCCAGCGTAGAGATGATTCGGTCCGGGCAAGCCCTGGCGACATCGTTGACGAAGTACAGAATGGAGCCGCTGGGCACGCCGCCGTACTTCGTGTTCAGCTCCGTGCATGGTCCGCAGCGGCAGTACTGGTCGTTGTCGTTCTGGCTGACGGACCAGTAGTGTGCGTTGGGCTTTTCCGCGATCCTCTTCTTGAGATTGGCAGTCAGGACACTCAGTACTTCGGGGTTGGAGAGGCAGAGTTGCGTGCCAGGCAGCCGGGTTCCGTTGATGAGAGAGAAGTATTCCGGGTGCGATTTGCCGTACTGGTCCGGCGAGACGAGCTCGTTGAAGGTGTGGACGAACAGGCCCCAGACCTCGCGGGAAGAGAGCCTGTGCCAGTTGGCGTACTCGGGATCGCGGGCATCGAAGTAGGAGTTGGTGCGGTACTCGACGATGGGAGTGACGAGGACCGGCTCCCTGGGAAGCGTGACTGAGGCTGTCGTCGGCACGCTGATGACCTTCGAGGTGTACATCCGGAAGCCCCACAGCTCCAGCAGGCCATAGACACCGTAGAGGACACCTTTGCCCGTGCCGCCGGCGATGATCAGGCTTTTTCCGGATGGATACCAAGCAAAGCCGTCCTGCCGGAGACGGCCGAGATTGACCGCTCGCGATCTGGCATGTGTCGTCTGACCGATGAAGAACGCAGGTCCGCTGCGATCGTCGGATTCCTTCGTGATGGCTGCTTCTTTGCGGGTTATCTGAGAGAGATAGTGCTGCAGTCTCTCAGCTGCCTGCTGTTCGACCGTGCTGGCCTGATCCGGCAGGACGATCTTGTACTCAGCCAGCCTTGCGATGCTTACCGCATGGCCTGCCTGTGCAGTGCCGGTCGCAGACCACGCAACATTGGGGAGAAAGGTAAGACCCGCGGCCAGAAGGCCGGAGTTCTTCAAAAAGTCGTGCCGCGTCATCAATTTAGAGGATTTCATACGGTTCTTGGCAGGAGTCGATCCTACCAAATGCCCCCACCCATTTCCTCCTGCGGCAAACAAAAAGCGAATAGAATCTGGTTGTACCGCTTATGTCCTCTGGTTCCCAGCCCGACCGCTTTCAGTTTCTGCATATCGATCTGAACAGCTTCTTCGCTTCGGTCGAGCAGCAGATTCACCCGGAGTATCGCGGCCTGCCGGTTGCCGTGGTTCCCACAACGGCCGACACGACGTGCTGCATTGCAGCGAGCTACGAGGCGAAGGCACATGGCGTGAAGACGGGAACGCAGGTGGGTGAGGCGAAGAAGATGTGTCCCGGCATCATTCTGATTGAGGGCAGTCATACGGAGTATGCGAAGTATTCGGCCGAGATCAGCAAGGCGGTCGAGTTGGTCTGCCCGGTCTCGCATCATCCGTCGATCGACGAGATGGTGTGCCAGTTGATGGGCCGGGAACAGGAGCCGCCGCGAGCGCGCAGGATCGCGCTCGACATCAAGCAGTCCATCTACAAGAACGTGGGTGAGGCGCTACGCTGCTCAATCGGAATGGCTCCGAATCGATTTTTAGCGAAGATCGCGAGCGATATGCAGAAGCCTGACGGGCTGATCGGCCTGTTGCCGTCACAGCTTCCGCGGGCAGTGGCTCACCTAGAACTGCGCGACCTGCCAGGGGTGGGGGCGCGGACGGAGGCGCGGTTGAACGCGCAGGGCATCCACACGATGCCGGAGCTGCTTGCGCTGGACCGCAAGCAGATGCATGACCTGTGGAACAGCGTGTGGGGCGATCGCCTTTACCACTGGCTTCGTGGAGGCGATACGGGCGACGATGGCGCGCCAGTGAGCAGCGACGTGCAGAAATCCCTGGGCCACTCGCATGTGATGGCGCCGGAGTTTCGCAACGATCAGGGCGCGTGGGCGATCGCTAACAAGCTGCTGCACAAAGCAGGAATGCGGCTGCGGATGGAGAAGTTCTACGCAGGTGCGCTTGCAATCACCATCCGGTACCAGTTGACGCGAGAGCAGGCGGAACGAATGCGATCGAAGCGTCACACCAGCGGGATCCGGCAGTCGGGCTGGGCGATGGAGGCGAAGTTCCGGCAATGCCAGGACACGCTGACGCTGCTCGAGGCCATGCGCGGCATCTGGCAGCGACGTCCGCAGTGCGAAGAGTTTCAGCGGCCATTTTTTGTCGGCGTAACACTGCGAAATCTGATCCCAGAAGAGGAGTACCAGGAAGAGCTCTTCGGCGATGTGGGAAACCGGGCGCAGCTTTCGCAGACGATGGATCGCCTGAACTTGAAGTACGGTCACACCACGCTGCACTTTGGCAGCATGCTTCCGGCGCGGGAGTCTGCACCGACACGCATCGCGTTTACGCAGATTCCGGTGCAGTACGGCGTGGACTACATGTAGATCGCACGCGCGGGGCAGAAGGGGGCGGGCTGAACGCGGGACGCATGGCTGTGATGAAATAGAACGAGGAGAGCAACGATGCGCCGCACTGGTTCCATTCCGCTGGGTCTGCCGTCCTTTGGCGGAGCTGTGCGCAGCCTGATTCTGCTGAATGTAGGTGTCTTCTTCGCGCTTGCGATCCTGTCATGGGTCTCCCCTGGACTGGGACGACTGCTGAACTATCACCTGCTGCTGGAGCCTTCCGCCGTAATCCGCGGCGAGGTGTGGCAGCTGTTTACGTACTCGCTCATCAACCCGGGAATACTCTCCATCGTCTTCGGCATGCTGACGCTCTGGTTTACGGGCTCGCTGCTGGAGAGCAGCTATGGAAGCCGCTGGCTGACGGAGCTGTACTGGGCTTCGGTAGGCGGCGGAGCACTCATCGCTTCAGCGATCTCGTTTACGCATGTATTCGGGCTGCGTCCTGATGTGGTTTCGGTGGGAGCGTGGGCAGGCATCTTCGGCCTGCTGATTGCAATCGCGATGCTCTTCGGCGACCAGGAGTTTCTGCTGTGGTTTGTGCTTCGCATCAAGGCGAAGTACATGGTGGCGATCTACATCCTGATTGAGGTTGCGATTCTGCTGAAGGAGTCGGACCGGTTTGGCGCACTGGTGCAACTTGCAGGCGCGCTCTCCGGCTTTCTCTTCGTTCGCTTTGCCCCCAGAAAGGGCCTGGCATTCGGCTTTACCGAGCGTCTGTATGGCGTGCAGAACGCCTATTACCGGTACAAGCGCCGTCGCGCTGCACGGAAGTTCGAGGTGTATATGCGGAAGCAGAACCGCGAGGTTCACTTTGACGAAGACGGACGATATATCCCCCCGGAAGAACTTCATCGCAAGCCGAATGACAAACGCTGGATGAATTAACACGTTCAGGGAATCACGTGTGGATCGATGGTGTATTGTCTTGCTTCTACATACCTGCCTATAATCAAGCCAATTCAGTTTCTGACCTCGCAAGACAACCGCATCCTCAGAGCAACCTTCCCGGGTCTACGGTCAGCAACCTTCCGCAAAGTACTGTCCTTGGCGAATAAACCAGAAACCGATGGTCTGTGTACGCACGGACCATGAAGGAGAATCGCCAGTTATGCCACGCACACTCCCCATACTGGCCCTTTTAGCCCTGTCTGCAAGCCCTTTTACTTATGGACAGGGAACGGCTTCACACTCTCATAACACGATTGTTGTGAAGCTCAGGGCACCAAAACATGTAACCCCTCCACCAACGACGACGCCCAGCGATCCGACACCTCCTCCGACAACGACACCTTCGGATCCTGCGCCACCGCCAAGCACGACACCCACGAGTCCCTCCGACTCCTCCTCGACGCCATCAACGCCAACCACACCGCCGGTAACGACGCCAACTCCCCCTCCTCCGGTGTCCTCGGCATGCAGCCAGATGGATCTGGGAACCGGCGCGAATCTGAATGGGTTTGTTCCTTTTCCTGAGAACAATGCGTGGCGGCAGAACATCGCGAACGCACCGGTCGATGGAAACTCCGCCAACTACATCTCCTTTATTGGGGGAGCGAACGTCTACGCGAACTTCGGCGCGGGAACCTATGACGGAAACATCATCGGGATTCCCTATGCCGTTGTGAGCGGATCGCCCTTCACGACGATCAACTACAACCTTTACGGAGACGAGAGCGATCCGGGCCCGATGCCCATCGCGATCTCGACGCTGCTGGAAGGTTCTCCCAACCCCGGGAACGGAGACCGTCACGTCCTGGTACTGGATCGCGACAACTGCTGGCTCTACGAGCTGGGAGGAGCGTATCCACAGGGCGACGGTACGTGGCAGGCTGCGGTAGGTGCGGTATGGGATATGCAGAACTCAAATGCACGCCCCTTCCGCTGGACCTCCACCGATGCTGCGGGGCTTCCCGTGTTTCCGGGCCTTGTGCGCTATGACGAGGTTGCGGCAGGCCACATCGATCACGCGCTTCGCGTGACACTGCGGCACACCAAGGCAGCCTTCGTCGCTCCGGCATCGCATTGGGCACCCAACTCGTCGGACCCGAACGCGGCGCCGATGGGAATGCGCATGCGTCTGAAGGCGAACTACGATATCTCGTCGTTTCCGCCACAGGCAAAGGTCATTCTGACGGCGATGAAGAACTACGGGCTGATCGTAGCCGATAACGGAAGCAACATGTTCGTGATCGGAGCCCCGGATGATCGCTGGAACAACGACGACCTGACCACGCTGAAGCAGGTTCCTGTCTCCGCGTTTGAGGTCGTGCAGTCCGGCACGGTGTACACCTCGGCCAACGTTCCCACCGGCGCAGCTCCGAACATCACCAGCTTTACCGCGGACCAGACGACGGTCGCAGCGGGAACGGCGGTGACGTTGAGCTGGGCAGCCGACAACGCGAGCTACTACATCATCTCGCCAGAGATTGGACCGGTACGCGGCACAAGCGTCACGGTGCATCCGACGACGACCACCACCTACACGTTGTATGCGACCAACCAGTTTGATCGCAGCAGCCAGACCATCACGATCAACGTGCAGTAAGCACAATCCTCAACCAGCAACGTGCCGTGCGTCGTGTTGACGTGCGGCACTTTCTTTTTGCCGCGTAAACGCCAGCGTTACATCACATCCTGAAAATGAGATGGAGAACGGTGCGCTGGTACAGCTATAGTTCCATCCATGTTTGCAAGACGCTTGCTGGCTCTTCTGTTTGTCCTCTTTGGCGTTGCATCCCTGCATGCGCAGCAGTGCGGCGCGCTGACGAAGCTGAGCTCTCCCGCAAGCACGATCACCACAGCAGAAAGAGTGCCCGCCGGGATTTTCGTCTCTCCGGCTACGGCGAAAAAATTAGCAGATCTACCTTCGTTCTGCCGCGTAACGGTGCTCCTCAAGCCAACGGCGGAATCGAATATCCACGCTGAGATATGGATGCCCGCCTC
>DASTSJ010000363.1:0-2977 GCA_035760765.1 Edaphobacter sp.
AAGGATTGAACTTAGGGTTGGACTTCGATATGAAAGTCCTTGTATTTCAGGTGTGTGTCGCGCAAAGTCTTGATAAAGCGACAGTTATATTGAGGGTTTTTAGCGAGCTTTTCCCTTTATGCCTATCTTAAAGTATATCGAATCAGGCAGGGGGAATCGGCAGATTTTGTGGAGCACCGGAGCGGAGAGATCAGGTTTGGGAGATCTTGATCTTCGGCGGGGCTACATACCGAGTATGCGACCGGGTGCTGACGACCACCGCGACCGAGGTCAAAACGGTCACCAGACCGAGCCACTGGTTGGACGCGAGAGGCTCGTGCAGCAGAATCCAGCCGAGAACCACCGCGATGAGGGGGTTGATATAGGCGTAGGTGGCGACGAGTGTGATGGGGACTTTGCGTAGAAGGAATGAATAGGACGTGTAGCCCACGAGCGTAGCGAAGACGGCGAGAAAGAGCAGCGACAAACACGCCCCGGCATTCCAGTGGGAGGTATGGCGACCGCCAGCCGCCAGCCCGATGAGTACATCGACGGCGCCTCCAACAAGCATCTGCCAGCAGGTGCATACCAGCGGAGGCGCCTGGAAGGTCATTCGTTTGAGGAGAACCGACCCGAGTGCCCAGGCAAAGGAGGCAGTGACCAGACCTGCAGCGGCCATAGGGGCTCCCGGAGAGAGCAGACCCTCCCCGAGACTTCGCTTGAGGAGAATAGCGACGCCGACGAACCCGGTGACGATGCCGAACCAGCCGAGTGGCGTGGGCCCCGAGCGGCCTGGCAGGCAGAACTCCAGCAGCGCGATAAAGAGCGGAATGGTCGAGAGCAGGAGAGCGATGAGACCCGCTGGGAGCTCTTTTCCGCCGTAGCTGAGCAGCAACGTGTTGCAACTGAACATGAGCAGACCGAGGCCGGTGACCTGAAGCAGGTCTCTTCGACCGAGTCTGAGGCTGGTTCTACGTACGAAAAGAAAGACGAGCAGGAGAAGGCCTGCAAGCAGATAACGGATTCCGGCAACAAATGCCGGGTGGACCAGTTGAGCGGAGTAGCGGACGGCAACGAAGGAGGAACCCCAAAAGAGATACACGCAGGCGAATGCGGCCAGAATCTTCGCACGGGTGCGCGAGCTATCGTTGCGGTGCATCATCGTGAGGCCGGGCCCCGATGCAATCTCCTACTGGCAGACGAGACCCGACCCACTGCATGCGATCAGGACGGTTTGCTGAAGAGCTGCATATCTCCGTTGGTCTTTGGAAGCAGATTATAGCGAGCGACACGGAACTCTGCCCAGAACCCAATCCAGCGCGGATCGCGCTGCAGCTCTTCTGCCAGCAGCCGAATCATCTGCTCCCGGATGGAGGCGTATTCCGGTTTGTCGATCAGGTTTTCCGCATCGACGGACTTCATATCGTAGAGTTCGTCGTTGGGGGAGCTGCAGTTGTAGGCATAGAGAAAGTGACGCCCGTCGGGAGTATGGTGTTCGAGCCCACAGGCGAAGTTGACGCCTACGTGCCATCCTCCAAAGAAGAGCAGGCGATTGGGCCGGGTTACCTGCTTTCCGCCGACAGCAGGAAGCAGGGAGATGCCGTCGAATTTCGCTTCCGGCTGTATGCCTGCGGCGTCGAGCAGGGTCTGAGAAAGGTCGAGGAGCGAGACGGAGTCGTCGACTCGCTTTACATGTGAGCCACCTGACGGCTTGATAACGAGAGGAACGCGCAGCACGTCGGGGTAGAGATAGACCCCCTTATCGACCATGGCGCGCCGGCCGTTCATCTCACCGTGGTCACTTATGAGGGCGATCATGGCATTGTCGTAGAGACCGAGCTTGCGGATCTCCTCGAGGAAGATGCCGATGGCGCGATCGACCAGCTCCATCTGGAGAATGTAGGCAACGCGATAGTCCAGCAGAGCCTGCTCATCGTAGAGACCCCAGTATTTGCGGTAGACGTCCAGGATCTCCGGTTCGTAGTCAGCCCTTTTGAAATCACGATTCTTCGCCGAGATGTAGGACTCCGGCAGCTTGATGGTACGGCGGAGTTCCTTCTCGCGTTCCTGGTAGCCGTCGGGAATGGAGAAGGGCTGATGGGGATCGAAGATGTCGAGCTGCAGGTAGATGGGATGCTTCGACGGATTTTCGGTCTCAACGAGGGAGCGGAGTGTCTCAACGGCGCGATGCGCGAGGTAACAGGAGTAGTGAGCCTCAAACGGGAAAGGCTTTCCATCCTCCTGTACGATCCAGCCTCCGGCGGAGTTGCCGGGAGTTTTACGGTCCTGCATACGAAAGACGATCTCGCGGGAATACTTCTGCGGCTTGACGCCGAGGCTGCGCTGATACGCAAGATATCCGTCGTCGTCGTAGACAGGAGGAGACCAGCGGTCCCACGGGTTATCGTTTTCGCCGAAGGTATCGATAAACTTCTGGGTTCCGACGTGCGCCTTGCCCGCCTGGCGAGTGAGGTAACCGGATGCTTTGAGGTATTCCGGAAAGATGATATCGGTTGGACGAAGCTGCGTCTCGAGACCTTCCGGCGCGCGCTCACCGTTGCCCTGAATGTAGCTGTAACGGCCGGTGAGATATGAAGCACGGGAAGGGGCGCAGAGGGGAACCGTGCAGAATGCATTCGAAAAGAACGTGCCGTCGGCCATCAGCGATTGGATATTGGGGAGGCGGACCTGGCGGGAGAGCGGGCGATCGGGGTGGTAGAGGTCGGGGCTGACCATATCGGCAGAGATGAGGAATATATTTGGCCGATTGCCGCCACTGAGCTTCCTGTAGGGTCCTACGCCGCTGCGCGGCTGGGTGAAGGATCGGTCAGCGGGCTGCTGTGCGTCTGAGGTGGAGATTCCACCAGCGAAGATTGCTCCTGAGGCGACTCCGAGAAAATGACGGCGATTCATAAGCTAGTTCCCCAAATCAAAATATCTCTCTCAACGGCTGATGTAAAGCATTACATTAAGCATCAGGCTGAACGCCGGGTCGAGG
>DASTSJ010000364.1:0-25559 GCA_035760765.1 Edaphobacter sp.
GGACGCGCTGCGGAGAGCCGCGAGATGAGCGTGGATTTTCCAACGTTTGGGTAGCCGACGAGACCGGCATCGGCGAGGAGGCGAAGCTCAAGCCGCAGGTGGCGCTCTTCGCCAGGGCGACCGAGTTCGTGTTCACGCGGAGCCTGGTGGGTGCTGGTTGCGAAGTGCTGGTTGCCGCGTCCGCCGCGTCCGCCGCGGGCGACGACGATGGTGTCGTTGGGGCGGGTAAAGTCGTGAATCAGCTCGCCTGTGTCGTTGTCATAGACGAGCGTGCCTACGGGAACCTTGAGCAGGAGCGGCTCGCCCGAGTGACCGGACATGTTGGAGCCCATGCCGTGCTCGCCACGCTCGGACTTGTGCTCCGGGTTGAAGCGGAAGTGTACCAGCGTGTTGTGGCTGAGGGACGAGGTCATCAGGATGTCGCCGCCATGGCCGCCGTCGCCGCCGGAGGGACCGCCGCGGGGTACGAACTTTTCGCGTCGAAAGGCCATGCAGCCGTTACCGCCGTCGCCGGCCTTGATGCGGATTTTTGCCTCGTCGATAAACATTCATATTCAGTTTACAGGCCTCGGTTAAGCTAAGGACATAGACAGACGTTTAGTTTTGCCGGGTAAGTCCTGGCCTCTCTATAGATACGAAGAGTAGAGCAGTGCGCAAGGACGACGCCTCGACATCATGATCCGGGCTCACATGGATGGTCCGGCCGTACCCTTCCGATAAAGGGCGCCCATCGCCAACGATCAGCGATGGCCAGGTCTGTTTTCAGCGACAACAAAAATTTTGGGCGCAGCGCGTCTCGCACCTGTATTCGAGGTCGCACGCGTGTGCAGCTTTCAGGAGACCACCTTTCATGATCTACAGCTCTCTCAAACGCTTTGCCTTTGCAGTTGCGCTACTGGGCGCAGCCTCATTGTGCGGCCATGCCCAGTCGGCGACTGATGGCGCCATCTCCGGTACCGTGACCGATGCGACCGATGCCGCTATTCCAGGCGCAAACGTGCAGGTGCATAACAACGGCACCGGCAAGGATGTCACGCTCGTGACGGACGCCAATGGGTTTTATAAAGCCGCGCTGCTGCAGCCGGGCAGCTACTCGGTGACGATTACGGCGAGCGGCTTTAACGTCTCCCGGACTGACGGCATTGTGGTGCAGCTGAATCAGGTGACGACGATCAGCCCGCACATGACGGTGGGCTCCACCGCGCAGACGGTTGAGATCTCGGCGGACGCTCCGGTGCTCAACTTCGATTCGCCAGTCTATGGCGGACATCTGGATACCAAGGAGATCGAAAATCTTCCGATCAACGGACGCCGCTGGAGCACGCTGACGCTGCTGACACCCGGCGTGACGGCGGATTCGCCGAATGGTTTCGGCCTCATCAGCTTTCGCGCCATGAGCCCGCTGATGAACAACGTGCAGATCGACGGCATCGACGACAATCAGGGCTTCTACGCCGAAGAGCGTGGCCGCACGCGTGTGGGCTACTCCACCTCGCAGGTTGCCGTGGCGGAGTTCCAGGTGAACACCGGCGTCTACGCTGCCGACCTTGGCCGCGCCGTTGGCGGCGTCGTCAACACCGTCACCAAGAGCGGAACCAACAACCTGCATGGCGAGGTCTACTTCTACGACCGCGACAACAGCTGGGGCGCGTACAACCCCTACACCAGCAACACCTATTACAACGCCGCGAGCAACAGCTTTTACTCGCAGCCGTACAAGCCCAAGGACTGGCGCAAGAACTGGGGCTTTGGGGTCGGCGGGCCGCTGATCAAGGACAAGCTGTTCTGGTTCTACGCGTATGACCAGTACAAGAGAAACTTCCCGGGCACGGGCAAGGCGGGAAACCCCAACCTCTTCTTTGCGGCTCCGACTGCTTCGCAGCTGACGACGTTGCAGAAGCGCCTGGGCTTCGCCAGCCAGACGGCCGCTGCTGCAGCGTATAACGGCGGCCTGCAGGATCTTCTGGGCGACCTGGGTCCGGTAGCACGCTCCGGCAACCAGGTCATCAATACGCCGAAGATCGACTGGCAGATCAACCAGAAGCATCACGTCAGCTTCCTGTATCACCGTCTTCGTTGGGATTCGCCGGCGGGCGTGCAGACGCAGGCGACCAACACATACGCGGTCGATAGCTTCGGCAACGACTTCGTCAAGCTGGACTATGGCATGGCCAAGCTGGACAGCCTGTTTACCTCGCACCTGTCCAACCAGATTCGCTTCGGCTACGGTCACGAGCTGAACTATGAGACCGCGCAGAAGCCCACGCAGTACACCCTGCAGCACCTTACCCCGGCCAGCGGAATTCCGGTTGAGGTTGCGCTGGGCGGAAGCAACGGCTTCACGCTCGGCTCGCCATACTACGGCTATCGCATCGCGTATCCGGATGAGCGGAAGTGGCAGATCGGCGATACGGCCAGCTACATCGCGGGCAAGCACTCCATCCGCTTCGGTACGGACATTCTGCACAACTACGACCTGCAGAACAATCTCTATCGCAGCAACGCCCAGATGAGCTACTCGAGCTACCTCAACTACCTGTCGGACATTCTGCGTCCCGCTGGCTCGAACGGAACCTGCGACACGGCGCGGACGGGCGCGGGAAATCTTCCCTGCTACGACTCCTACAACCAGGGCTTCGGTCCGACGACGTTCGATCTCGCCACGACGGACCTTGCGTTCTTCGTGCAGGACGACTGGAAGATGACGCCGAACCTGACCCTGAACCTGGGCGTCCGCTATGACTACGAGATGATTCCGTCACCGTACGCTGCGCTTGCCAACCCGCTGTTTCCGGAGGTGGGCAACAAGTTCAGCGACAAAAATAACATTGCTCCGCGCCTGGGCTTTGCCTGGGATCCGTTTGGCCAGGGCAAGACGGTCGTTCGTGGAGGATACGGCATCTTCTTCGGCCGCATTCCCAACTCGATTCTGCTGAACGTGTACTACAACACGGGATCGAAGGCGAGCCAGGTGCAGTACTCGCTGAACAACACGACCGGCCCGGCGATCACCAATGTGCTGGCTGCGCCCCCGGCAACGGGAGCAAGCTCGGCGCCGAATATTCAATACTTCGACAAGAACTTCCAGAGCCCGGCAGCGCACGAGTTTGACCTTGCCGTCCAGCAGGACCTCGGCAAGGCGAACATTCTGTCGGTCAGCTATGTGGGAACGCTCGGTCGACAGCTTCCGAACTTCCTGAACGTCAACCTGAATCCGAATGCAACCTACACGGCGACCTACAACGTGGTTGCGGGAAGCGATGGCACCTGCGGTCCGCTGAACTGCGGCCCCATCAGCGAGAAGGTCTATGCCAACTCGCAGCTGACGACGCCGTCGGGTTCGCCGAAGAGCGTTCTGCTGAATCCGAACTTCGGCGCGATCACGAAGGTCGTCAGCAACATCAACTCCAGCTACAACGCGCTGACGTTCGAGATTCAGAACCGCACCTTCCGTCGCGTGACCTTCGACGCGAACTACACCTGGGCGCATGCCCTGGACTTCAACCAGAACCAGTCGACCAACCCGACGACCAACAGCTGGCTTGATCCCTATGCGAACGCGCGGGCGAACTACGGCAACTCAAACTTCAACATCCCCAACCGCTTTGTGGGCTGGGCGATCGTCAACATTCCAGGCACCAGCCGCAACATGTTCTACAAGCAGCTGACGACAGGATGGTCGCTGAAGCCTGTCTTCCAGGCGCAGTCCGGCTTCCCGTACTCACTCAACACCAACGGCAATGCGCCGAACCAGGCCTTCGGTTCGTCTGCGGGTTGCGCTGCAAACGGTGTAGGGTGCTACCGCCCCAACGGCTCCGGCGTCTCCGGCACCAACGTCACCTACATCCCGCAGCTTGGCCGCAACAGCCGTCAGTATCCGCGCACGATGGTTGTTGACCTGCGCGCTCAGAAGGACTTCGCCCTCACCGAGAAGTACAACCTCGAGCTGATCGGCGAGGCCTTCAACCTGGCGAACCACCAGAACGTGACCTCGGTCAACACGACCGGGTACACCTTCTCCGGCACCAACCTGCAGTACAACCCTGCTGCAGGAAAGGCGCAGAATGCAAACTCGAACTTCGCCTACAGCCCGCGCCAGGTGCAGGTCGCGATTCGCCTGATGTTCTAGCTTGATCTGCAGCACCTCCACAGAGCGGTAGCTTCGGCTGCCGCTCTTTTCTTTTGCGCAACGCCTACATCCTTTAGGGACTTCTCCTGCCACAGCAGATTGGATACTCTCGGTTGGTCTCTTCGAAAGCAATGCGCAGACTCGGAGACAAGACCACTGCGGGAGAGGGAATGCGGAGTTGTCGCTCACTGGTTGCACCCAGATGGTTCTCTCTGGATACGACACGATGCGGCGCGCTTCTCCTGCTGATCGTCCTGCTGGGAATCTGCCTCCCGGCAGCACATTCCCAAACCACGGTCGAAGGCGTTGTCGAAGGTACCTTCGTCGATCCGGCAAACGCCGCCATCGCCGCTGCCGATGTGACGCTTGAAGATTCTGCCCGGGCGATAGTCTTCCAAACTACAAGCGACCCGCGTGGTGCATTCCTCTTCTCGCGGGTGCCTGCAGGCACGTACACGGCCACGGTGCGCGCGGCAGGGTTTGCCGCGCTAACTGTCACTCGCGTGCAGGTACAGGTGGGCGGCGTCACAACGCTACCGCTGCAGATGACACCCGCGTCGATTGAGACCAGCGTGACAGTCGTCGACGATCAGGAAGAAACGCTTGCCCTCGACAGGCCGGAGAGTAGTGCGGTCACCCAGGTAGTCGATGCAACAGAGATCGCGAGGCTACCCATGGACGGGCGACGATGGCAGAGCTTCGCGCTGCTGACGCCCGCAGCCCACCAGGAGGATGAAAGCAGCGGAGATCTGCTCAGCTTTCGCGGGCTTGCTGTCACACAGAACAGCACGACGATCGATGGCATCTCCGATGACCAGAGCTTTCAAAGCGTGCCGCGCGGAATGTCTACGGCGGAAGAGAACGCTGAAGATGCCCAGGTCAGCGGAATCGAGTCCGGCGGCGCGCGCAGAGCAGCAGCCTCGTGGAGACGGCGTGGTGCAGCCTATACCTTCTCGCAGGAGGCGGTTCGCGAGTTTCGCGTCAACACGCAGAACTACTCGGCACTGTACGGGCGTGGTGCGGGCGGTTCGATTGCGACCATCTCGAAGAGCGGAACCGATGCGCTGCATGGCTCCGGCTTCTACACGGCGCGGTCGAGCACGTGGGCAGCGGCTAATCCCTTTTCCGTCGCGACTGCGTATCGTGATGGCCTGATTACAAGCGCGACCGTGAAGCCGCATGATCTGCGTCAGCAGTTCGGCGGCACGCTGGGCGGTGCGCTGGTCCGGCACAGGCTCTTCTACTTCTATGCGTTCGATCAGCAGCGACGAGGCTTCCCCGCGATTGGAGCGCCCGGCGACCCGGAGTTCTATCGCCTGACTCCTATGCAAAGCGCGCTGCTGGCAAATCGCGGTGTCACGTCCGCGAGGGTGAATGCTGCGCTGAATTACCTGAGCGGCCTGACCGATAAGGTGGATCGCAGGGACGATCAGACCATCCACTTCGTCAAACTGGACTGGCAGGCGACGAGCCGCCAGCGCCTTAGCGTGCAGTACAACCGTCTGCGATCGGCCGCACCCGCAGGGCTGCGCGCAGCGCCGGTGGTCGATCGCGGCGCAGCCAGCCTCGGCAGCGGCTATGTGCGGCTCGACACCGTGGCGGCACGATGGACGTGGACGCCCTCCGCGCACCTGAGCAATGAGATCCGCTTCGCCTACGCGCACGACCTCCAGTACGAGCAGGCGCAACAGCCGCTGCCGCAGGAGCCTGCCGTTGGCCCGGGCGGCTACGTGCCGCAGATCTCCATCGGGCCATCGGGGCTGACGTTTGGAACACCGGCGGGCGTGGGCAACCGTGCGTATCCCGATGAAGACCGACTCCAGCTTGTCGATACGGTGAGCTGGGCGGGCGGCCATCATCTTGTGCAGGCTGGCGTAGATGCGAGCCTTCTCCATGACACAATCGACGCGCTCAACAACACGGTCGGGACCTTCCACTACGACAGCGGAACCACGAACGGTCACGCAGGCGGTCTGGTCGACTGGATCACCGACTACACCTTCGACGTGCATGCGTATCCCAATGGAGGCTGCCCGTCGATCTTTGCTGCGCGGCACAACTTCTGTTTCCGTTCGTACACGCAGAGCTTCGGCGAGCAGAAGATCGAATTTCATACCGAGGAGTGGGCAGGTTTCATCGATGACAACTGGCGCGTGCGTCCCGGCCTGAGCGTTCGCGCCGGGCTGCGCTATGAGTACGAGCTGCTGCCGTTGCCGCAGCATCCGAATGCGGCGCTCGATGGAATCTTCGGTCAGTGGGGTTTTACGGGCGTGATGCCGGAGGACCGCAACAACTTCGGCCCGCGTCTGGGGCTCTCGTGGGCTCCGTTCGGAACAGGCAACGGCGTGCTGCGCGCGGGCTATGGCGTGTACTACGGTCGGCTGCCAGCAGCGACCGTGCAGAGCGCGCTGGTCAACACGGCGCAGACCGCGTCCTCGACGCACATCAGCATCACGCCCAACACCATCACTGCCTGCCCCCAGGTGGCAAACCAGGGCTTTGGATATGTGTGCAGCTATACGTCCACGCCAGCTTCCGCCGTGACCTCGACGACATCCGCGACCATCTTCAGCCGCCGCTTCCGCATGCCGATGGTCCAGCAGGGCAGCATCGCGGTCGAGCGTCAGGTGGGCCACGGACTGGTGGCGAGCGCGACCTATCTCTTCAATCTCGACCGCCAGCTCGCCGGTGCAGTTGATCGCAACATCGCGCCCTCAACTGAGACACGCACCTTCATGGTGCAGGGCGGAGCAGGCGTTCCGGGGGTGCTCGATGGCGAATTCTTCGCCATCCCCGTATACACGGCGCGCGTCAGCGATCGCTACGGTCCGGTGACGGTCGTCAACTCAGGCATCAACGCGAGCTACAACGCCCTTACCCTGGAGGCACGCCGCAGGAGCCGTCGCGGCCTGGAGTTTCACCTTTCCTGGACGTGGTCGAAGGCCATCGACCAGGGACAGAACGCCGGAGCCTCGCCTCAGACCAACTCGCAGTTCGATCCCTTCACCGTGCAGTACGACAAGGGACTCTCGCGTCTCAACTTCCCGCACAAGATCGTCGCCAGCGCCGTGTGGGAGCCGCGCCTGCGAAGCCGCAATCCGTGGGCCGCACGCATCGCCAATGGATGGACGCTGTCGGGCATCTTCTACGAGACCAGCGGGCGGCCGTACAGCTACGAGATCTTCGGGGGAAACCGCCTGACGGGTGGCCGCGAGAGCATCAACGGTTCCGGCGGCGCAGTCTACCTGCCGACGGTCGGCAGAAACACGCTGCGTCTGCCGGACACCAGCCGCGTCGATCTTCGCATCGCGCGAGTCATTCGCGCAGGAGAACACGTACGGATGCAAGCGATGGCGGAGGCCTTCAACCTTGCCAATCACGTCAGCTACACCGGCGTACAGCAGCGCGCCTTCCTTGTCGGCGTCCCGCAGGCCACTGGAGTCACTCCGCTGATCTACCAGGACGCACAGGCCGTCGCACAGGAAGGACTCAACGTGCGGCCGTTCGGGGTCTTCACAGCCTCTGCGGCGAACGAAACCCGCGAGCGCCAGATCCAGCTAGGGCTGCGGGTGGACTTCTAGCCCATCCTTGTTCGTGGGCGGATATCGGCAGCGGTGCTTTCTTCCACAGACTCTGGCCGTTTCTTCGCGATCCTTGCGGACTCAAGCGCCGTGTGGCGTCGCCCGCACGGCGCTTCAATCGAGTATCTCACTCAATCAAGGAAAGATAGCAAACACGTTCGCTGAAGCATGCAAGGATGGCACTCGATTTGCATCCAAAAGGACTGGGGAGTGTGGCCACGGAGAGATTCACGCAATGGACCCAAGGATGACACTCGTTTTGGAAGAGACAGTAAATTACGATCAGGCAGTCAAACGGTTTCGTTCGCTCTGCGATATGCACCGCATCCCCTGCGGAGGTGCAGGCGACCTGCGGCAGCTCCTCACTGCGCTCAAACAGGACCGACACTTCGCCATGGACTTCTGGGCGATGGTCGGCGAACTCAGCGCACGCGAACGCGGTTCCCTGAGCGACGACGAGATGGTGGCGATGATCGTCGAAGGCTCCTCGGGGAAGACGGTCCAGGAACTGCCGCTAAGCGAAAAGGTCGCGACCGCAGAGTTGAAGAACCTGCTGGCGGGCATCGATGTCGACGCTCCGCTGATCGAGGATGTAGCGCCTGAATCCGCGCCAGAGCCGCCGGTCGATCGCACTCCGGTCAAGGTAGACCTTCGGCGCGTCGAAGCTGTCGTCAACCCGGAGCCGCGACGTATCGCCGATCCCGCTCGCGCATCCATCGATGCAGCGCAGGCCAAAACCTCTGTCGAAGAGGCCTTGCGCCGCCTGGAGGAGACCAGCCGCGAGCTGCGCGAACAGCTTGCCGCGCTGGCCGTCGGCGAGCGCCTCAGGCACGAAGCAGCCTCTGCAAATGCATCGGTGACCGGGGCAGATGAGTTTGAGACAGAGCCTGTTGTGGAGGAGGTAGCCGGGTATGGTGCGCGGCAACGTACGCAGCCGGAACAGCCGCCCATCGTGGTAGCGCAACAGGCAGCGCCCTTACCGGCAACCACGCCCGATCCTGTCCCACCGGCCGAACCTGTGCTTGCACCGCGCCGCCCGCTGAGCGTGAGAGAGGAGCGTGCAGCGTTTGCGGCCCCGCCGTTCAGCATGCTGTCGCACCGGGGCTTTCAGCCGCGCGATGCCGACGATGATCCGTCCATCCCGATTCCGCTGGCGGAATATGCGGAGGCGAACCGGCGTCGGATCGGTGCAGGAACGATTCTGCTGATCATCCTCGTGGCGGCCCTGATCGTCGGCGGTTACACACTGTACAAGGGATATGGCGACGATCAGGTCGCAGACGCCAAGGCAGCATTCCTCCACAAGCTGGGGCTGTTCGGCACGGAGATTCACGATCTCGCCTCGCCGTCTGACCACCCCGGCGCGACGCCGCAACCCGTTCCCGCAGCGAGCCAGCAGTCGGCCCCATTGCAGCCAGCACCCCAGCGGCCGCAGGCTTCGGCGCCTCAGCCTGCACCTCCCCAGCAGGGGCAGAATACCGCCACGGTGAAGAGCAACACGGCGCGTCCGGTGGCCGGAAGCGAGGTGGTTGCCCGCGCAGCCGCACGCCCTGAGCCGATGCCGATGGAGCCCGGAGCGGTTCGCGTTGCTCCCTCCGTCATGCAGGAGAACCTGCTGTCGTCCCGCGTAGCCGTGTACCCCGAGAGCGCACGCGTTCGAGGCATCCAGGGCCCGGTCGAGGTGGAAGCCGTTGTATCGAGAGCGGGCAACGTCGAGTATGCGCACGCAGTGTCAGGCGATCCGCATCTGCGCGCGGCCGCGGAAGAGGCCGTGCTGCGGTGGAAGTTCAAGCCCTATCTTGTCAATGGGACTCCCGTGCAGGCAGTAACGCAGGTACGGATCAACTTCCGGCTGCGATAAACCCCGTCCGGGCACATGGAAAGAGCTCCCCTCTGGGGAGCTCTTTCCATGTCGTGCGTTCTGCTTCTGCTCGTTTACTTGACGCCTTCGCGCAGCAGCGCGTCGGCTGACCACAGCACCGGGGCCTGCCCGTGGAAGTCGCCCGTCCGGCGCCTGCGCTGGTAGTAGTACTCGAGCGAGTCCTTCTTGCCCGTGCCCTCGCAGACCTGCGTCACATCGTAGTTCTGATCGACGTAACCCACGACGGCGATCCACGCCTTGCGTGCAGCCGGCCCATAGGTCTTCGCATCCAGCCAGCCATGCTTGACGCCGGTGATCATGCCGAAGGCGAACATGGCCGAGGCAGAGCTTTCAGGCCACGCATCGTCCTTGTCGATCAGCTGACGCCACATGCCATCCTTGCCCTGGTACTTCAGCAGCGAGCTCATCATCAGCCGGTAGCCCTTCATAATGCGCGCGCGATCAGGGTGATTCTCCGGCAGTGCCATCAGCATCTCGGCCATGCCTGCTGCCACCCATCCATCGCCGCGGCCCCAGAAGTACTTAACATCGGGCGCGTGATAGAAGAGTCCGTTGGGCTGCTGCAGCTTATCGAGATAGGCCACCATCTCCTTCGCGTCGCGGTCCAGATACTTCTTGTCGCCGGTCGCGCGATAGGCCTCAAGCTGCAGCATCGTCAGCATGTACATGTCGTCGATCCAGAAGCGGGTCTCGGCAGACAGGCCATCGGGCTGCGGATTCTCCCACTGGCGATCGGCCCACCACACGCCTTCCTTCAGGAACTTGGGATCCTTGGTCTGCCGCGCAATCTCCAGCGGAACGACGCCGAAGATGGAGTCGTCGACATGGTGACGAACCGGGCGACGCGCCTCCTCGGTGCCACCGGGCATCAGCGGCTCAAACTTCTTGATCAGCGCATCGCGCAGGGCGGTGTCATGCGTCAGCTCGGCAAACTGCAGCGCGCCGTACCACGTGCAGACCTCCGAGTAATGAATGGTCTTGGTGTATTGGTGCGGGCTGGTCACAAAGTGATCGGCGAGATGCTTGCCCACCTCTTCCGGGCTGGTGCCGGCAGGCCAGTTCGTAAAGTAGCTCTCCTGCGCGAGCCCGGTCGCAACCATCGAGCTCATAAGCAGAAGTCCGGCAAAGATACCCTTCAGCGACATTCGTTTGAAGTCCTTCCGTAGCTCGGGATGAGCGTCTGGCAATTCTAAATAGCGCGTTATGCGGCTGCCTACCAATTTTTTGGAAATCTTTTATCTTTTGAAAGATGGCCGTCCTCCACCAGTAGATCGAGCGGCTGCTCTGCCATACTCTGTCTTATGACCAGCCCTCCCGCACCTGCAGCCAGCCAGCATCTTACGGCTTCCGAGGCAGAGACCATCGCCGCCATCTCCACGCCACCGGGCCGGGGCGGCATCGGGATCGTTCGGCTCTCAGGCAGCCGCGCACGCACCATCGTGGAGAGTATGGTCCGGCTTTCACGATCGCTCGACCATGGCCGCGCGCGCTTCGGCCATCTCGTCGACGGCGCCACCGCCGAGGTGATGGATGAGGTCGTCGTCACCTTCTTCGCCGCACCTCACTCGTACACTTCCGGTGATGTTGTTGAGATCGCAATGCACGGCTCGCCCGTGCTACTCAACTATGCGCTGGAGCGCGCGCTTGAGGCAGGTGCACGCCTGGCCGAACCAGGAGAGTTTACCCAGCGGGCCTTCCTCTCCGGGCGCCTCGACCTGACGCAGGCCGAAGCCGTCCGCGACCTGATCGACGCCAACACGCTGCACCAGGCGCGCGTTGCGGCGCAACAACTCGGCGGGTCACTCTCGCGTACCATCGCTCCCATCAAGGAGCACCTGGTCGGGTTGATCGCCGGACTCGAAGCCGGTGTCGACTTTGCCGAGGACGACATCGACACGATGTCGTCCGAAGAGATCACCGCTCGCATGGACTCGGTCGCCGCACCGCTGCGCGAGCTGGAACGCAGCTTCGCATACGGCCGCCTGGTCCACGAAGGCCTAAGGATGGCCATCGTTGGCAGGCCCAACGTGGGCAAGTCGTCACTCTTCAATCGGCTGGTGCAGCGAGACCGTGCCATCGTGACGCCGATCGCCGGAACCACCCGCGATCTGGTGACGGAAAGAGTCGCCATCGAAGGCATTCCCGTGGAGCTGGTCGATACCGCGGGCCTCCGCGAAACCAGTGATGCGATTGAGAGCATCGGCATCACCAAGTCGCGCGAAGCGATGGCAGACGCAGATCTCGTTCTGATGGTCATCGATGGGGCAGCGCAACATCTCGATCCGGAAGACGTACGGACTCTGGCCTCCATCGCAGAGCGGCATGTGCTGATCGCCTCCAACAAGACGGACCTTGTACCTATTGCATTAACAGGCTCGGCAGACATCGCACTGCCGCCCAATGCCAGGCTGGTGCGAACCTCGGCCGTGACTGGCGAGGGCATCGAGGAACTGCGAAAGCTGATCCTTGACGTGGCTACCGGCGGGGCATCCATCCAGGAGACGGCCCTCGTCACCAATCTGCGCCAGCGACAGGCCGTGACCGAGGCTCTCGCCGCACTGCATCGCGCCAGCGAGAGCACTAGTGCGAAGATGCCCCACGAAGTCCTTCTTGTCGATCTCTACGAGGCACTCGGTGCGCTCGATCGCCTTACCGGCGTCACTACTGCGGACGACATCCTTCATCTCATCTTTTCAAGCTTTTGCATTGGCAAGTAGAGTCCGGAAAACGCTGCGTTCAAAGGGGGCGTTGCATACAACGCGTTCCTGAATTCCCCTGTCTTCCCATCGTCGTTCGCACAGCGCGGATTCGTGTTTGCGCCGCAGTGCGGAATCAGGAATTGAACTACAACTACAGGGGTTTGCGTACAACTTTCGTGAATTGCACCGGGTGAACCCGCGACGTATTTCTAAATACGCGGCACATATACACCACGCAATTCACCAGGTGAGAACGTTGAAACGCCTACTTTTTTTCCTGCTTTTCCTGAACGCATTTGTCTCCCACGCTCAGACGGTTGTTGTCCAAACGCAGAACGGAACACCGGGTGTTCGCAACTCGGGCTACAGCGCTTACGGCTATCCATGGTCCGCGCTGGCGGGCTCCGATCGTGAGCAGTACGTCTCCGTCTTCGCAGAGGTCGATCCCATCACAGCATGGTCCGGCGACGGATCGACCGTTACGTTTACGGCGAACAACCACTTGTCCGTCAATGACGTCGTCTCCATCAACGGCGGCACCTCTTCGGGCTGGCCCTTCAACTGGAACATCTACCAGGTCACGTCCGCCACGCCGACGAGCTTTACGGTCAGTAACGGAACAGCAGGCAGCGGCCGCGAGACGACCGCCACCGTCTCCAAGCGCAGCGGCGCAGGATTCAGTTCTCTCGGCACCTGGGAGATCATCAACACCGTCGGCAGCAGCGAGACCTACAAGCTCTACACGCAGGACGGCACACAGGCCACCAGCTTCTCCACGCATCCTATCCTCACCGGCGCGCCGCAGTTCATCAACTTCGTCGTGGGACCAACGCCGGGGTCCTGCTACACCACCGGATCGATCGCGACCAAGGACTTCGCCGTACACTCGTCCATCGAGTTCGACATTAAATTCACATCGGCAGATGACTCTTCGAAGACCGGCAGCTATCACTACGTCGTCTGCGCGAACGGCGCAGGTACGGGATACGCCGGAGTGGCTCATGTCAGTCCCGGGTATCGTCAGGTCTTCAAAGGCCGTTACATTCCTCTCGCCGGTCAGGTCTTCGGAAACACAAACCAGATGATCGACTGGACCATCGTCTCTGCTCCGGCAGGCGCCGATGCACAGCTTCTCTACGCAACCTATCCTCAGCCCGTCTTCTATTCGGGCAGCGTCCCCGGCCAGTACGCAGTGCGTGGCTGCCCGCATGTCGATCACTCCGCAGGCGCGTGCGATGAGCTTGCCATCTGGGTCTCTCCCAATACTCCCCCAGCGGCGAACGCCGACAAGGTAGAGCAAGTGCCTTGCGATGTTGACAGCGTGATGAACCCTGCCACAGTGATCGATGTAGGTCCCTCGCAGACCTCGCGAGATCTGCTATCAGTCCCGCAGACCTACACGGCGCCGATGCTCGTTCGCGTTCACAACGAAGGAGCGGACGGAACTCCGACCGTTAACCACAACCAGTTGCAGATCAACGTGCCCAGCGCAGGAACCTGGGACGATCGCCATCCCGCGGTGCTGCTCTGCGGTGTTCCCAACCCCCGAACGGGCGAGCTGCCCATCATCGACGGTGACAGCGCCACGACCAACGCGTGGACCAGCCCCTACATCGTCGCGCCCTACGGACTCATCTCGTTCAACGGCATCAATGCAGGCCCCTCCGTCAACGATGGCCACGTCAAGCCCTTCAACCACGTCACCGTCTCCGGCCTGCACATCCGCAACGTAACCGACGGATACTCCTACTTCAATCAAAGTGGCGGTTCCGGCACCTGGGGAGGCTCGATGGGCTTCCGTCCGTACGGAATCCAGTACTGGTCCGTCATCGGGACCCACGCCGAAAATGTAGCGACGCCGTACTTCGACGACTGCAACACGCAGGTCAGCGGATGGTCAGCCTGCTCGCTCGACACCTTCTATGAAGGCAATCATGGCGAAGGCTACGGACGAAACGGAACCTACACCGAACACATGTTTTATCTGCAGGCCTTCCGCGACACGTCCATGCTGAATCTTCAGGACGGAGGCGTGGCCGGAGACCAGGGAACGATGTGCTTCTCCGACCGTGGCACGCGCAGCTTCCATATGTACAGCCGCTGCGTACCTACCGGAAGCTACAGCACCGCAGCAGGCCTCAGCGGTCACTCCGAGGTCCAGGACGCCTACAACTACGTCCTGCCCGATGAGTTCTGGGGATACCAGGGCGCACCCAACTGTGGAACCACCTACTCCGTCGCACCCGGATGCTCCGGCGCATTCGGAGGTGAGGACTGGTTCGCCGCTCTGACTGAAGAGCACAACAACACCGATTTCGTGATCGGGAACTATTACTACAACGCGACCACCGGCGGGTCGAAGTACTTCAGCGTCTCCACCACGCACAACACGACCGGCATCGATAACTCCTCGCAGGGCTTCTATGCCTACAACACGCTGCTCTACTCTCCAACTGCACTTCAGGATGGCGGCGCGCTGTGGGAAGACCTGCGGCTCGGTCCACAGGATCACTTCACCGACGCGTATATTCCGGTAACGTGGCCGCGCGCGCAGGTCCAGAACAACATCATGCCCTGGAAGGACAACACCACCTGCGCGTATCGCTGCCTGACGGTCAGCATCTCAGGCCACTCGCAGCTCACCTTCGGGACCAACCTGATTGCATCCGGCCAGGTGACGGTTGCTCCCAATATTCAGCCCACGGGATGGCAGGCAGGCGGTGTCTTCCAGAACGGCGTCAACACATCGCTGAGCTACTTCGATCCCGGCAACATCGCACCCGTCAATCCATTCCTCGGCGGATTCACCTCCAGCAACTTCATCCCGTACAACCTATTCCCCGTCGACCCGAACACAGGAATTACGCTTACCGGATCGAACTCCATCGGCGCTGCTGCTCCCTTGTCCGGGCAGCTTGCGTACTATCCGCCGCGCTTCAATCCTGTTACGGCAAACCTGGATCCCTTTATCCTGCGTGCCGACCTTTCTACACTCGGCGCCACCGATCCCGGCACAGTGAACACTCTGGTTTCGATCTCCGTCGCCCCCACTCCGGCTGCAGTCACCAAAGGCAGTTCCGTCCAGCTCGCCGCCACCTGCAAGTTCCAGGACTCCTCCGTCTCGGACTGCACGCGGACAGCATCCTGGTCGGCAAGCTCCTCGGCCTTCCATATGGACAACACCACTCCAGGTCAGGTTGACGGAGACGGCGCCGGAACCGGTGTCGCAACCGCCACCGTCGGCTCCGTCGCCGGAACTGCCACCGTCAACGTTACAAATCCGACTCCCACACTGTCCTCCATCACCATCACGCCCAATCCCTCGAGCGTTACGGCAGGTTCCACCGTCCAGTTGAAGGCCGTCTGCACCTATAGCGATGCATCAACGTCAGACTGCACCGGCTCCGTTGCCTGGTCGACCGCGTCCACCTACTTCCACTTCGACACTGCAATACATGGACTCGTGCACGGAGATACACCCGGCACAGGCACGGCGAACGCCCTGCTCAACCAGGTCTCCGGCGCGTCCACCGTTCAGGTAGCGCAGGCGCCCGCACTGGCCACCACAACGGCCGTTGCCAGCTCACTCAACCCCTCGACCAGTCAGCAATCGGTGACGTTCACCGCCACCGTCGTCTCGACGACACCGACGTCGGTACCAACCGGCGCGGTTCAGTTCAAAGTAGACGGCGTCAACGCAGGCGGTGCCGTCAGCCTCGTAAGCGGCATTGCAAAGATGAGCACGGCGTCCTTAGCCGTGGGAAGTCGCACGATCACTGCCGCATACATTCCCAGCTCCACCAGCTACTCTGCAAGCAGTGGTTCTCTGGTCCAGCAGGTCAACAGTGCACCCGCGACCCTGAGTGCCGCAACAGTTGCTCTGACCACATCGCCCAACCCCTCGACTGTAGGACAGTCCATCCACATGACCGCGACCCTGCCCTCCGGTGCGACCGGTACGGTTCAGTTCGTAGAAGGATCGATCGTTCTCGGCAGAGCCAACGTATCCCGGTCAACGGCTTCCATCGCAACCTCGTCCCTTGCAGCCGGAACCCACATGATCAGTGCGGTCTACAGCGGAGATAGTCATTTCCACTCCGCAGTCTCTTCGATCGTCAGCCAGGTGGTGAACCGCATCGCAACCGCCGCTCCGCAGGTGACGATGAGTCCATCTACTCCGGTCTACGGTCAGTCCGTGACGCTCTCTATCTCCATCGCGAAATCCGGCAGCGCCACTCCAACCGGCACGGTGACCGTCTACTACAACAGCACTCCGCTCAAAACGGCGACGCTGGCGTCGAACGCCAAGGCGTCCATCACAATTCCAGGAGGTACCCTGCCTCAGGGAACAGGAACCCTGGTCGTCACCTACAGCGGCGACAGCATGTACGCACCGTCCAGCACACCCTCGCAGGGAGTGACCGTCAAGGCCGCACTCGCTTCAGCACCTGCTCCCGCGCCAACGTCGCCGACCACTACTACGACGACTGCGACTACGACGACGACTACTCCGACAAACACGACAACAACGACTGCATCGAATTCGGCTCCAAGCCCTGCTCCCGCGCCTTCGCCCACACCTGCTCCCTCTCCAACACCCGCACCGGGCGGCGACTTCACCCTGACCCTAACCGCCGGGCAAAGCCAGACGGTAAATCTGGGTGAGGCAGCGCCCATCCTTGTGCACATCGCGCCCACCAGCACCGTCTATCCCGGCGCCGTGGTCTTTACGGCAGACGGACTTCCTCCAGGAGCCACCATCAGCTTCAGCCCCTCGACGCTGCCGGCAGATAGCGGAGCGAGACCGGTCAACGCAAAGGTACAGACCTCGGCGGCTCCACTCAACGCACGAACGATTCCCGGTCACGGATCCGCCATCGCGTTCGGTCTGTTCTTCCTTCCCCTGGCAGGAGCAGCACGTCTGCGCCGTGGCACCCGCGCCATGCGATCTCTCTTCGCGGCGATCATTCTGCTGGCAGGTCTAGCAGCCACAACAGGCCTTACCGGTTGCGGAGGAGGTTTCGTTCAGAACACCTACCACCTGACGATCACCGCGACGAGCGGAGCCATTCAGCATTCCATCGACGCAACCCTGAACGTGCAGTAAAAAAGTCGCTGCTGCCGCTGCTCAAAAGAAGAGACAGCGGCGCAGCGCACCAGTGTCGCGTTTCGAGTGACAAGCATTCCACTGCAAGCGGCTGCCGCAAGCGCGCAGCAACGCAGTAGCATCCCATCTGGTCGCGCTCTTCGCAAGCTCCCTCTGATACCATCCTCCCGAATCGAAATTGACCCGAGGAGAGCCATGTCCCTGAACCCCACCCGTCGCAGCTTTCTCATCGCAAGCGGACTTACCGCACTCAGCTCCACCCGCGCCCTGGGCGCTAATGACAGGATCCGCGTCGGAGTCATCGGCGCTGGCGGCCGCATGGGTCAGCTTCTCGCCTCGGCCGACGCCTCTGGAGCTCCCTTTGAGATCGCCGCCGTCAGCGACGTCTACGCTCCTCGCCGCGAGCAGGTTAAGACGCGCGCCAATGCCACGACAGCAACGATGCACATGGACTACCGCGAGGTGGTCGACAACAACACCATCGACGCCGTCTTCATCGCCACGCCCGATCACTGGCACGTCCGCATCGCGACCGCCGCGCTCGCCGCGGGCAAAGACGTGTATCTCGAAAAGCCCGTCACCCACACGCTCGAAGAAGGAGCCACGCTCCAGAAGGCCGTCCGCTCCGGCAAGCAGGTCCTGCAGTGCGGCATGCAGCAGCGAAGCTGGAGCCACTTCGCCAACGCCGTTGCCCTCATCCAGAGCGGAGCACTCGGCAAGGTCACGCAGGTGCGCACCTACTGGTGGCAGAACTACGGCTTCAGCTGGGTCCCCAAGCCGATCGACGTGGCGCAGCTCGACTGGCATCAGTGGCTCGGCGGCGCACCCGACCAGCCTTTCTCGCTCGAAAAATACTTCCGCTGGCGCTGGTTCTGGAACTTCGGCGGAGGCGCCATGACGGACCTCTTCGCCCACTGGATCGATGTCGTCCACTGGGCCATGAAGACCGACGAACCATCGACGGCCTTCATGCTCGGCGACAACTACACCTACAAGGCCTGGGAGTGCCCCGACACCATCCAGGCAGCCTTCCGCTACCCCGGCTTCGATGTCGTCTACGAAGGCATGATGGCCTCCTCCATCGACGATGGCGGCCTCGAGTTCCGTGGCACCGAGGCCACCCTTAAGCTCAAACGCTCCGGCATGAACGTCTACCGCGAAGGCATCAAGAGCGACCGCAATCCCATCCTCAAAGAAGACAGCTTTGAGGACGGAACCATCGCCCATATGCGCAACTTCTTCGACTGCATGAAGACCCGCAAGGATCCTAACGCTCCCGTCGAAGCCGGTATCGCCTGCGCACGCGCCGGCCACATCGGCAACCTCGCCTTCCACCACGGCGGCAAGACGGCCTGGCCGGTGAAGTCATAGCTTCCACGCAAAAAGAAGGAGGGCACGGGTCACCGTGCCCTCCTTCACTGCTGTATCTCCGCGTGCATCTACTGGAGCGGCTTGATGTCCCGTGCCCAGATGTTGCGGAAGCTGATGGGCTCGCTCTTGTCCCCATGCGCCTGCAGCTTGATAGGGGCCTCGTCGTACTTCGTATAAAACGGGTGGCCGATATAGAGCGTCTGGCCCTTTAGCTGGAAGTGGTTCTGCACCAGCACGCCGTTCATAAACACCGTGACGTAGGCCGGTGTCTTGACCGAACCATCGTCGTTGAAGCGCGGCGCTGTCCAGACGATATCGTAGGTCTGCCACTCACCCGGCTTGCGGGCAGGGTTCGCCAGCGGAATGCTCTGCTTGTAGATGCTCCCCACCTGGCCGTTCGTATAGGTCTTGTTGTTGTAGTTGTCCAGCACCTGCAGCTCGTACCCTGCATCGCCTGGTCCGGTCGAAGCTAGAAAGACGCCGCTGTTGCCGCGCGCCTGGTCGCTTCCGGTAATGTCAGCCGGAATCCTCCACTCGACGTGCAGCTGATAGTCCTTGAACTTTCTCTTGGTCTCGATATTGCCGACGCCCTTCTCCTTGCTGACCGTCAGGATCCCGTCATGCACGACCCACTTTGCAGGCGTGTGGTCCTGGGCCGAGACCCACTGGTCCTCGTTCTTGCCGTCAAACAGCACCACCGCATCCGACGGCGGGTCCGCATCCGTCTTGCCCGGCGTGACCACCGGAGGCACGGGCGAGTAGACCTCCGTGTCCTGGTGCTTCATCGTGGCGTTCTCAGCAGGCGCACCGGGCTGTTGGGCGCAAAGGGTGGCGGCAAACGTCAGGGCGGCGAATGAAGGTAACAGCTTCCATTTTTCGATACGCATAGGTGCTAACGAAGATACACCCGAGAAGGTTTACGGTGGTAGTACCTGCAAGCCCGTCTTCGAAAAGTAATCTCTCCTGAGCCTCCGCGAAATCGAATCTTCGGCTCCATGGCACCATCCAATCGCAAGGCCCAGCTAACAACCTATGAGCACAACTGCCGCCCAGCCCGCGACCCTGCCCATCGATCCTGAACTTCCCGCACCGCTCTCTATGCGCGAAGTGCTCAGCTACCCCATGCTGCGCCGCCTCTGGTACGCACAGATCGTCTCTGTCTTTGGAGACTTCCTCGCGCTCTTCGCCGTCATCGGAGTCCTCACCTTCAACCTGCACGCCACCGCCCAGCAGGTCACCGGCGTGCAGATCGCCTACATGCTGCCCATTGCCGTCCTCGGCGTGCTCGCCGGAGTCTTCGTCGACCGCTGGCCTCTCAAGCCCACCATGGTCTCGAGCGACTCCATCCGCGCCGCGCTGGTGCTTCTGCTCATCTTCGCCCGGCAGCCGTGGCACTTCTACCTCATCCTGGCCGCCATCTCCGTCGTCTCCAGCTTCTTCGGCCCCGCCCAGGGAGTCGCCATCCGCTCCGCAGTTCCGCTCCACGGTCTGCGCTCGGCAAACGCGCTCATGCAGCAGGTCATGTTCGGCATGCGTATCGTCGGTCCGGCGATCGCATCCTTCATGGTCGCCGCCTTCGGTCCAAACAGCTGCTACGTACTCGACGCTGTCAGCTTCTGCGGCTCGGCTGCGTTGATCGCCTCGCTCACCTTCGTCGCCACCAATGCAAGCGCCGCCACTGAACCGGGTGCCCCATCTTCGACCGCGAAGCGGGCTAAGGTGGGTTCTGTTCCCTCCGAGAACACCTCTGCCATCGGCAAGATCGGGAGCGACATGAAGCAGGGCATCAGCTTCATCCTGCACCACGCCGCCCTGCTCTTCGTCATCCTCGCCATGGCCGCGGGAATGTTCGTCCTCGGCTGCTTCGGCCCACTCATCGCGGTCTATGTGCGCGACTCGCTGCACGCTTCTACCCGTGCCTTCGGCATCGTCGCCGCCATGATCGGCCTCGGCATGCTCATCGGGATCAATGGTCTCAACGCCTTCGGCAAAAGACTTTCAGACACCCTGCAGGTCTATGGCGGACTCTGCGGCATCGCCGTCGGCCTCATCATCCTGACAACGCTTCCGCACATCTGGTCCACCATCGTCGGCAATCTGATCATCGGCTTCTCGGTCGCCGGAATCATCGTGCCCTCGCAGACCCTCTTCCAGCAGGCCACCCCGCCCGAGCTGATGGGCCGCGTCGGCTCGACCTTCATGTCCATCATCTTCACCGCACAGATCGGCGGCCTCGTCCTCAGCGGAGTTCTGACGGACTACATCAGCGTCCGCCAGATCTTCGCGCTCTGCGCCGTCGTCGTGCTTCTGCTAGCAGCCGCAGGCAAGCTGTGGATGGAACCAAAGCCGACCGAAGCAGTGGCATAATCAATCTCTCGGGAGACCAGCCAACTGCCCACTGCTTAAAGAAGCAGCGACCAAGGAGCCTACGCTCAAGAAGTGTCATCTCGACCGGAGCGCATTAGCGCGTAGTGGAGAGATCTGCTTCTCTAACCGATTGCCTGTGTCACAATTTCCTTAGTCTTGGGTTCTAAATGCCTGTTACGAATGGAAGGCTGTTAGCCCGACGGGGCTCTTCTTTGTCCTGCTCCTCTACGCAATCGCTCTAAGCATTCTCGCGTTCATGAGCGCAATTGTGCTTGGCGGTGGCAGCTACTTCCTCACGCGGCACAGGTGGCCCGATTCGAGGCGGCTTGTAATCGCCTCCACTCTATTTCCATTCCTCTGCGTCGGCTACGCGGGCAGCTGGTTCGTAACTTATGCAGTCGTCAACTGGACCGCATTCCATCGTGACCCCGGACTAGGAGATGGATGGTCTACACCACTGCCCAACGGTTATTCGCTTGGTATGATCGACACCACCGACCAAGGCTCTATCTACGGTTCTTTCATATCAGAAGGGCAACCTGTGGTCGATACCGTGCAGCAACTGCAAATCTCTGACAACCTCATATTCGGAGCCCGCGACGAGGATTATTACGGCGATACCGCTCGAAGACCCGGCCCCGCCATCTCCTACTTTTTGTTGAATACGTCGGACAGAAGCAAGACGGAATTCTCGTCTCTGGGACAGCTGCGGCAACAAGCGCTCAGTCGTAGGGTAAAGCTCAAGCTCCGTGCGTTCAATGAAGTCTTCAGCGAGTACCGCTACACATGGTTCGATTTTCTAGCCGCAGCGATTCTCTTCCTCGTGCCCGCGGCGGGTTTTCTTCTCCTCGCACGTTGGATATGGAAGACACGCAACTCTTCGCCACCTGTAAGCGCGATTTGAATCACACAGTTGCCTCCTTCCAACCCATCTGTACTACTATTCTGCCGAGACCAAACTATGCCCTTCCTCCGTCGCGAAGTCCTCGCCGCCGCCCTGCTCCTCGCCTCCACCGCCGTCTTCGCCGCCATTCCCGCACAGGTCAAGACCGACAAGGGAACCGTAGAGGGCGAAGCCACGACTGACGGAAAGGTAATGGCCTTCAAGGGAATTCCCTACGCCGCCCCGCCCATCGGTAAGCTGCGCTGGGCTCCCCCTGCACCGGCTGAGGCATGGACCGGGGTCCGCTCCGCGCACAGCTTCGGCTATCACTGCGTGCAGGCCTCCATCTTCCGCGACATGATGTTCCACGACCCCGGCGGCTCCGAGGATTGCCTCACCCTCAACGTCTGGACTCCCGCCGACGCCCAGCCCGGCAAGCTTCCCGTCATGGTCTGGATCTATGGCGGCGGCCTGCAGGGCGGAGGCACCTCCGAAGGCCGCCAAGATGGCCAGTTTCTCGCGCACAAGAACGTCGTCGTCGTCTCGATGAACTACCGGCTCGGCATCTTCGGCTTCTTCGTCCACCCCGAACTCACCGCCGAATCCCCCAACCACGCCAGCGGCAACTATGGACTGATGGACCAGAACGCGGCCATCCAGTGGGTCAAGCGCAACATCGCCGCCTTCGGGGGCGACCCTGACAACATCACCATCTTCGGCGAGTCCGCCGGCGCCTTCTCGGTCAATTACCACATGGCCGCACCCATGACGCGCACCCTCTTCAAGCACGCCATCGGCGAAAGCGGCGGCGCCATCTCCTCTGCGCGTCCGCCGGATCTTCCGCGTGAGCAGCGCGAAAAGATCGACTCAGCCGCCGCGCTTGTCCTCTACGGAACCAGCGACCTCGCAAAGCTCCGCCGTCTCTCCACCGAGGACATCATGCGCCCGCTGCTCGCTCCCGGCGCGCCTCATTTCGGCCCTGACATCGACGGCTTCTTCCTGCCCAAATCCGTCGCCGAAATCTACGCCGCAGGTGAGGAAGCCCACGTCCCCACACTCGCCGGATGGAACGCCGACGAAGGCCGCGGCGGCATTGCCGGCAGCCTGAACACCTTCTCCGCCGCCGGGTTCGCCGTCGCAGCCGCACACGACTTCCCCGGCCAGTCCGCAGAGTTCCTCAAGGTCTACCCCAACGCCAACGAGGCCGAAGCCCTCAACTCCGCAGCCGACTACGCCGGCGACAAGTTCATCGCCTACTCCACCTGGAAGTGGCTGGAAGAGCAGGTCAAGACCGGCAAGGCTCCCGTCTACCGCTACTATTTCTCACTCGGCAACCCCGGCGACCGCTTCCACACGCCGGCCGCCGGAGCCTTCCACTCCGACGACATCGAGTACGTCTTCGGCACGCTCGACTCCCGGCCCGAGGCCATGTGGCGTCCCGAAGACCGCAAGCTCTCCGATGAGATGCAGACCTACTGGACCAACTTCGCCCGCACCGGCGACCCCAACGGCTCCGGTATGCCCAAGTGGCCCACCTACGGCCCCACTGAGTGGGAAGTGATGCACCTCGACAAAACCATCACCGCAAAACCCGACGCCCACCGCGACCGCTACCTGTTCCTCGACAGCGTCTGGGGCAAGCCGAGAGCACCCGAAACGCACTAGTCTCCACCGTGCGCCTGTGGCTTTCCACACATTGTGTCATCCTGAGCGAAGCGCAGCGGAGTCGAAGGATCTGCGGTCTCTGCTGCGCGCCTTCGCTTATCTGATCAAAGCGCCGATCAAACGCCTCAGCGAATCGCCGCCATAGCCGCGCGGAAGAGCGTCTCGAACTCCTCCGCTGCTCCCGGCGTCTTCTCCATCGCGGTCTCGATCGCCTTTTGTGCAACCGGACGGGGATACCCCAGGTTCACCAGCGCGGAGAGCACATCATCCCCAATCGGCCCATGATGCGGGCCAGACGATGCCGTCATCGGAACCGCCAGGTCGTCGAGCTTGTCCTTCAGCTCCAGCACAACCCGTTCTGCGGTCTTCTTGCCGATCCCGGGAATCTTGGTCAGCGTCCCGTGATCGCCTCCGCGAATCGCCCCAATCAGACGATCCGACGAAATCCCGCTCAGCACCGTGATCGCCAGCTTCGGCCCGATACCGCTGATCGTCAGCAGACGCTCGAACAGCTGCTTCTCCTTCGTATCCGCAAAGCCGAACAGCGCAATCTGGTCCTCGCGCACATGGGTATGGATAAACAACTGCGCCTCTGCACCCTCAGCAGGCAGCTCAGAGAAGGTGGCAACCGAGATGGCCACGTCATAGCCCACACCGTTGCAGTCGATGATGGCCTGATTAGGAGATTTCGAGAGAAGGCGTCCGCGCAGATGAGCGATCATGCTCCGCTGATTGTAATTCCCCCGTCGGCCCTGCGAGTGCGTGAACACTGGCCTCTCGGAAGCTATGGCCATAGGATGACCTGCTCCACGTACCAGAACAATTCGGGTGCCCCATCTTCGACCGCGAAGCGGGCTAAGGTGGGATTCGCAGAATCACCGAACGCCCCACATTCCCCTTCAAACCACCACCAACTCGGGTGCAGTGTCATCCTGAGCGAAGCGCGCCAGCGCGAAGTCGAAGGATCTGCGGTCTGTACGCCCTGCCCAAATTAAAACCACCAACTACGCATCACTATCATGGAAGCACCGTGCTAAAACTCTTCGCCGCACTCCTCCTCGCCACGATCCCGCTTACCGCCCAAACCACACACCCAGACGACCTCATCTTCCAGACCAGCCAGGGCTGGTCGCCGCGAGTCAACGTGGAAGCCCAGATGGTCATGGTCTACGGGATCGACTCTTCCATGCCTTCGCGAATAAAGAGCTGGCGCGATCACGGCTACCGCGTCGCCGTCATGACCGGCGTCGCCTGGGGACAATACGGCGACTACCTCCGCGGCGACTTCGACGGCAAGCAGCACTGGAACGAGACCCAACAGGAGAAGTCCGGCAAGCTCATTCTGCACTCCGGCCGCGAGGTCCCCTACATCTCGCCCACTGAACCCTACGGCCGATATCTCAGCCAGGGCGTCCGCCGCGCTCTCGACGCCGGCGCCGAGGCCATCTACCTCGAAGAGCCCGAGTTCTGGGCACGCGCCGGATGGTCCGATGCCTTCAAACAGGAGTGGCAGGCCTTCTACAACGAGCCCTGGCAGGCGCCCGACAGCTCGCCCGACGCGCAGTACCGCGCCTCCAAGCTCAAGTACTTCCTCTACCGCCGTGCGCTCGCGCAGGTCTTCGACTCCGTAAAGCAGTGGAGCCAGCAGCACGGCAAATCCATCCCCTGCTACGTCGCCACGCACTCGCTCATCAACTACGCGCAGTGGCAGATCGTCTCTCCGGAGTCATCGCTGCTGCAGGTTGGCGCCGATGGATACATCGCGCAGGTCTGGACCGGAACCTCACGCCAGCCCAACTTCTACGAAGGCGTCCGCAAGGAGCGCACCTTCGAGACCGCCTTCCTCGAGTACGGCGCACTCCAGAACATCGCCCG
>DASTSJ010000365.1:0-3453 GCA_035760765.1 Edaphobacter sp.
CGTCGCGGTACATCCACCCAATCGCCATGAAGTGAGGGAATTGCCATACGAAGAGGATCGCGAAGAGCGCGATGGCAGGCCACTCGATGATGCCCCGGACGGCAGTCCAGCCGATGAGGGGTGGGAGAGCACCGGGAAAGGCTCCGATGAAGGTGTTGACGACCGTAATTCGCTTGAGCGGAGTGTAGATTCCGACATAGCCGACGGCGGTGATCAGCGTGAGGGTTCCTGTCAGCAGGTTGGTGACATGCGCCAGGTAGACGGAGCCGAGGAAGATGGCGGCGAATCCTACCAGAAGCCCATGACTGAGCGAGATACGTCCGGCTGCCATGGGGCGGTTGGAGGTGCGGCGCATCAGCGCATCTGTGCGACGCTCGAGTGCCTGATTGAGCGCGCTGGACCCACAGGTGACTACGGCTATTCCCGCCAGAGCGCGGATAAGTCCGAAGTTGAAGGGGCTGATTCCGCTGGCGAGCGAAGCAAGGTAGCAACCTGCCGCAGCCGTAATCACCACCATGACGGAGACGCGAAGTTTGAAGAGGGTCGCGTAGTCAGCCAGAAGGCTGGAGGTGGCTAAAGCTTTGCGAGAAGAGAGCGTTGCCGGGGTTGTAGCGGATTGTGCCACATACCTAGGATACCGCTTTTGGCGGGGAGACGTTTCCGCGTGGAGCGATTAGCGGACGTGGGCGGGCGGCGAAGCGAACCGCGGATCTTCGACTCCGCTGCGCTTCGCTAAGGATGACACGGTTCCTGGCCGGTCCTGGTATTCGTGAGAGATTGTGGTGCGGGCTCTGACCTTCTGATCTTCAAGGATATTTGCGCATGGCGGCGAGGAGAGCTTCCGCTGTTGGCTGCGTATTGAGAACGTCGGCTGCGGTAAGCCAGGCGCGACGGAGCTGGGTGATTCCGTAGCGGAGCTGGTCGAGTTCACCCGTCGAGTGAGCGTCGGTATTTACAACGATCTTGCAGCGGTGCTGCCTGGCGAGCCGCAGATGGAGGTCGTTGAGATCGGCGCGAGCAGGGCTGGCGTTGTGCTCGACGGCGACGCCGAGTTGGGCTGCCCGATTGACGATGGTTTCGATGTTGACCGCGTAGGGATCGCGTTTGAGCACCTTGCGGCCCGTGGGGTGGCCGAGGATGCGGACGTATGGATTCTCCATGGCGCGAAGGATGCGGTTCGTGATCTCCTCTGCCGGCTGGTCGAAGCGGCTGTGAACGCTGGCAACCACGATGTCCATCTGGGCGAGGGTGTCATCGGAGAGGTCCAGATCGCCTTCGGCGAGGATGTCGACCTCAATGCCTGCGAGAACACGGATGCGGCCTTCCATCTCGGCGTCGATCTCGCGGATGCGCTTGATATGGGCGAGCGCGCGGCGGTCGTCCATGCCGTTGGTCATGGCAAGGTTCTTGGAGTGGTCAGTGATGGCAATGTATTTCAGGCCGCGGTCGAGTGCTGCTTCGGCCATCTCGCGAATGGTATTGGCACCGTCGGTTTCGACGGTGTGCATATGGAGATCGCCGCGGATGTCAGTCAGTGTGATCAGGTCAGGCAGCGTGTGGTTGGCGGCAGCCTCGATCTCGCCGCAGTTTTCGCGAAGCTCGGGCGGGATGTAGTCGAGGTCGAGAGCGCGGTAGATGAGTTCTTCGGTGGCGGCGGCGATGATGGTGTTGTCTTCGACGCGGACAAGGGCGTACTCGTTCAGGGTCAAGCCTCGCTTGATGGCTCGTTGCCGGAGGGCCACATTGTGCATCTTGGAGCCGGTGAAGTACTGGAGAGCGGCGCCATAGCTGGCTCGCGGCAATAGGCGGACGTCTACCTGGAGGTTGTTGCGGAGGGTGAAGCTGACCTTGTTCTGGCCGCGAGCGAGCAGCTTGTCGATGAGCGGAAGTGTGGCGACGTGCTCGACGGCGGCGGCGACCACGTCGGGCTCGCACGCAGGGCCGGTGACGAGCAGGTCGAGGTCGCCGACTGTCTCTCGGCCGCGGCGCAGGGAGCCGGCCGGAGTGATCTCTTCGATTCCGGGGAATTCGCGGATGAGGGCGGAGATGCGTTCGGCCTGCTCGCGCGCCTGATCGATGCGGAAGCGGCTGGAGTTTTTGCGATAGTCCTCGATGCCCTTGAGAAGTTTGGTGGTGAACTTCTCTCCCATGCGGGGGAGCTTGTTGAGGTGACCGGCCTTTGCAGCCTCTTCCAGTCCGTCGATGTCGCAGACGTTCAGCGCGGACCAGACAAGAGCTACTGTCTTCGGGCCCATGCCAGGCAGGCGAAGAAGCTCAAGCATGGAGGGGCGATATTTTTTGAGGAGTTCGTCACGTAGAGGCGTCGATCCGGTCTGGAGGATGTCGACGATGTTGGCAGCCATGCCCTTGCCGATGCCTGCGATATTGAGCAGCTGCTTTGGATCGTCGGCGAGGAGGGCAAGTTGCGCCGTTTGCTGTTCGACAGCTTCAGCGGCACGACGGTACGAGCGAATGCGAAAGGGATCGGCTGCATCGATTTCGAGCAGAGCAGCCGTCTCCTCCAGCACACGTGCAATCGATATGTTGTCCATTTAAACTTCGACCCGGAACTCTAATTTTGATTCAAGCTCCTGAGTCAGTATGCCGCATTCCCGTTTTGCGCAGAGAAGGCTGACGGGGATCCACCCTGGGAAAATTCATCCGTCCGGAGCGAGAGAGCTCTCGCAAACTGCTCCGGGTAGCCACCTTTAACTTGCCAGTTCCTTGATACGAAAGACCTGATCGGCCTGGGGGCCCTTTGCACCCTGAATGATGTCGAACTCCACTTCATCTCCCTCTTTTAGACTCTTGTAGCCGTCCCGCTGGATCGAGGTGTAGTGAACGAAGACATCGGCTCCTCCGTCTCGGCCAAGGAAGCCATACCCCTTTGCGTTATTGAACCACTTAACGATGCCTTTGTACTGTGACAAGACCCTTGCTCCTTACAATCAATTCGATCCGGAGTACTCGCTGAATGGCAAACACTCCGGATAAAACAATCGGACGCAAAAGAAGTCAGGGAGGTTTTCTGCAAAAGGCCTTGATGGCCCTGTAAATGCTGATTGCTCTTGAGTAACGAGTCTCCCAGAATCTACGAAAGGCGGCCCTCGCGGCGTAGTCGATCGTAAAGCATCAACCCGATCAATGTCTTACCGTCATGGATCTTGTTCTCGGAGGCCAAAGCCAGCACCTTCGACAGCGGCATTCGGACAACCTCGATCTGCTCGTCGTCTTCTGGCTGTGCATGACCGTCGCGAATGTCGCGCGCGAGATAGATCTGCATCCACTCGCCGAGGAAGCCAGGGCTGGCGAAGTACTTGGTCAGCAGCGTCCATCGCTTGGCCCGATAGCCCGTCTCTTCAATCATCTCGCGCTTCGCGGCTGCCAATGTAGATTCGCCGGGCTCCACGCGGCCAGCAGGGAGCTCAAGGAGGAACTGGCCGGCGGCATGGC
>DASTSJ010000366.1:0-11577 GCA_035760765.1 Edaphobacter sp.
CGCGATTGAAGACCTCAAGCGCAACCGGCACCAGACCGGGATGCGCTACCCATGTGCCGTCGTGGCCGTCCATCGCCTCTCGTTCCTTGTCTGCGCGGACCTGAGTGAGAGCTTTCTCGTTCGCGACGGGGTCAGACTTGATGGGGATGAAGGCAGACATTCCTCCCATCGCATGGATCTCGCGGTTGTGGCAGGTCTTGATGCACAGCTTCGAGTAGCTGCGCATGAAGTGAGTCGTCATCGTGACCTGCGAGCGGTCCGGCAGCACGATGGAGCGGTCGCCGGCGAGCTTCTTAATATAGGAGAAGATGTAATCCCAACGCCCGCAGTTGAGTCCGGCGGAGTGATCGCGAAGCTCATACAGGAATTCGTCCATCTCGAACGTTGCCAGGATCGTCTCGATCAGGCAGGTTGCACGAATGCTGCCCTGCGGTACGCCGAGTTTATTCTGCGCTTCCACGAAGATCTCGTTCCACAAACGAGCCTCAAGGTGAGACTCCATCTTGGGGAGGTAGAAATAAGGACCACTACCGCGCGCCAGTAGTTCCTTCGCATTGTGGAAGAAGTACAGACCGAAATCGAAGATCGAAGCGGACATCGGCTCATCGTCCACCAGCACATGCTGCTCCACCATGTGCCACCCTCGGGCACGGACGAAGAGCACTGCAGTCTTTTCGTTCAGCTTGTAGCTTTTACCCGTCTTCTCATCTTCGAAGGAGATCGTGCGGCGAATTGCGTCCCGAAGATTGATCTGGCCCTCGACCAGGTTCTTCCAGAGCGGGGTTGAGGAATCCTCGAAGTCCGCCATGAAGACATACGCGCCGGAGTTGAGCGCGTTGATGATCATCTTGCGGTCGACCGGTCCGGTAATCTCCACCCGGCGATCCTGCAGGTCTGCGGGAATGGGAGCACAGCGCCACTTCCCTTCACGAATGTGCCTGGTCTCTGCGAGGAAGTCTGGCTTTTCGCCTGCATCGAGCCTCGCCTGGCGTGCAACGCGAGCAGCAAGCAGCTCTTTCCTGCGCGCACCGAACTTCCGCTGCAGATTGGCGAGAAATTCCAGCGCCTCCGGCGAGAGAATCTCTGCAAACTCCGGCGAGACAGGCGCGGTGATCTTGATTCCAGACGGCAGGTTAGACACGATCGAACTCCCAGGTTTGAAGATTGCGTTGCAGCCGTTAACGCATAAACGGTGTGGGCGAAACTGAGACGGTGATTTGCCCCCACTCCGAGCAGCCGCCGGCGATCTCGGTACTACAGTCAGACCATCTTCAGGTCAGAGCCCGCAGCCCCGATGCGAACTCAACTATATGGAAGCGGAGCCTACACTGTCCACCTCCGGGCAGAGGTGATTGGTAGAGGGCTGGCAGTAACAGGAGAGACCGTGCCACTCGCCGTTCTCCCAGGCGATATCTTCATATCCGCACAGACATGGCATGATGGAAGATGTTGTTCGGATCATAGCGCCGCTTGACGCTCTGCAGGAACGGATATAAGTCTCCTGTCCCGTAGTAGAGCTGCGGCCAGAAGTCGTACTGCAGCATGTCTACATCCGGATAATTGATGTAGCAGCCCTCATACTGGTCGCTCCAGAAGGGCGTTCCAGCATGCTTGCTGCTCTCTTTGCCGATCGAGTAAAGCTCGGTGTAAAAGTCACGCATCCACTGCGCGTTGCCCTGATCGTGCGCCGGGTCGCTCCAAGTGGAGATGAACTGGAGCTTCAGGATCGAGTCACGCTGCGGAGCGGACGTTTCTTCGTGCATCTCCTTTTTGTTGACGGCTCCTCCGAAGGAGTCTGCGAGTACGGTGGTGCTTGAGAGATCCGCGCCTGGAATGTCGCGGGTCAGATGTTTGTAGAAGCAGCGGGCCTCTTCAGGCGTGAAGCTCTTTCTCATGAAGGTTGACTTGTACTTGTGGCGCCTCTTCATGGCAGGTCCGCCACCACCAGACCTACCGCTGTTGGCGTCGATCCAGGCCATCTTGTTGAGGGTGTGCTGGGCGAGGCACAGGTTCGTTCCAGGGTGCTCGGGTTCAGGATGATGCTCGGCCATCGCAGGGTGGACGGAGAGCTGCGCTACTGGCTTGCACTCATCGAACATCGAGAGGAATTCTTCGATCACACGGGTGTCGTTGACGGTGCCGTCGGGGTTGGTGAAGTTCACTGACATGCTGAGGTGTCCGGAACTGCGATGAGCGAGGCTGAAGATCGAGAAGAGGCCCCAGGTTTCAGGGTCTCGGCCCCGTGTCTCCCAGTAGTTGCTGAAGAGGTAGAGGACGCGGGTGAATCGCTCTTCCGTCATGCCGTCCCAGCCGAAGCTGACGCTGCCGCGCAGGACTTCGGTCGGCGCCTTGGGCAGTGTGTCGAAGTGGAAGTTGGTGATGATGCCGAAGTTTCCTCCACCAGCGCCGCGGCAGGCGCGGAGCAGATCGGAGTTCTGCTTCTTGTCGGCGCGGATGATCTTCGCCTTACCGGCTTGGTCGATGGTGACCACGTCGACCGCGCTCACCCAGTCAGGCGTAATTCCGTGCAGGCGGGAGAGCAGGCCGTAGCCACCGCCGGAGATATGTCCCCCCGCGCCGACCGGAGGGCAAGTTCCGCCGGGGATGGTTACGAGGTCGCGTTTGTAGAGGTCCGGGTACGCCTGGCCGAGCGTGGTGCCTGCTCCGAGGCGGTACTTCAGGCCGTTGGGGAGAGGAGACGTGCCGGAGAGCATGCTGAGGTCGATGATGGCTCCGCCCGGATTGTTATCCACAAAGTCTTCATAACAGTGGCCGCCGGAGCGCACCGTCGGTCGCAGACCGGCATGGACGAACCGCTCGAGCGCCTCGGCAACATCTTCGGTGGTATCGCAGATGGCGACGCGGCTCGCGCGATCCCGGGCACTTTCGGGAAAGCGGGCGTTCTGGCCCTGACTCAACCGCTCAAACCGGACATCGCCGGCTGACACAATCTCAATAGACATTGCAGGAATTTCCTCTGGAGGCAACATACCAGCACACCTCAAAGTCAGTAATCAGGCATTCGCCCTATGACTCTGATTGCGCGGGCGTTCTCTCTCCTTGGATATAGCCGACTGAAGAGAGAACACTATCTATAGAGACGGGCGAGCTTCCTCAATTTCCACGTGAGATGACCCATCCCCGCCCTTTTCATGTAAAGTCTTCCAACCATTAGGTTTAAGTCCGGACTAGCGGTGCAATCGAACTTCCAAACTGCTTCGGCAGCAAGACGGGAGGAACTGCGGAAGCAGCCAAATTGCCCACTCTCTTAATCGTAGATAATTGGCTGGGGCGAATGCGCAAATGAATGTTTCAAGATTTCAGATGTTTAGAGCGCATCTCGTTTGACAAGCCTGGTCACCTTCAGCGGGCTATGAGATCATCCTCGATCAAGTCTTCTTATTACCTCCTGAAGAGGAGGTAGCCCCAGCGCTCCGGGACATGCATGTTGACTACTCCCTGGGGCGACCAGACCCAGTTATCTTCCCTGGGATTGCCCGGCTTCCATTCCACACGGCTGAAGTTGATGCGCCAGGTGGTGCCTGGTTGCGGTTGTAGAACAGATTGACGCGAGGCGAAGGCAGTCCACGGGATGGCGATCTCAAGGGTCCAGCCCTGGTCGGTGTCGGCGGAGTTGTTGAGGGTTCCCTGCAGGGCGACTGCCGTCTTGAGGCCATCAAGCTCAAAGCTGTTGTCGGCGCGGCCGCCAAAGCGGTAGGGCTTGTTGAGGTAGAGGTCCCATCCGGTGTTCAGAGCGTTCATTTCGAACTCGAAGTATCCGTCCTGATTCGGGAGCGGCTTCAGAAAGACTTCGAAGTCGTTGTCGTGGAAGATGACTGCGTCGTGGCGGGTGATGGACGCCTTGATATGGGGCTCCTGCAGCTCAGCAGCGATGTAGAGGAACTGGTCGTCCCAAAGCATCTTTGCGCGTGTGCGGAAGCGCGGCCTGGGTTTGGCTGATCCTTCAATATCGACGAAGTTATCGGTCCATTTTGCGTGCTTCCACTCGCTTGCGTTCAGGGTTCCGTCGATCGTGATGGGCCCGGTGGCTCGGTGGACCTGATAGGTCTTCGGCTTCCCGGCGGGTGGCGGCAGCGGGGCTGGCGCTTTGTGCTGTGCCGAAGCCAGCTGCGTTGTACAGATTAGGGAAAGGAACAGGCCGCCGCAGAGAAGATTTCTTAGATGCACTGTAACTCCTGGAAAGGGCTCACTTTGCTTTCGCATGTCTCCTCTTGGGAACGCCTCCTCGGCTTTCCTTCGGGATGGTCGTGGACTGGCGTACAACAAGGCGCGTCTTGACGGTCTCGTAGGCGACCTTATCGTTGTCCTCTTTCTTCAGGGTTGCGATCAGGATTTTGACGGCGCTCGATGCAATTTCACGCCCGGACATTCTTACAGTTGTCAGGGGAGGAAGCATGTACCGTGCGATGCCGATGTCGTCGAAGCCGACCAGGGAGAGGTCGTCAGGAATCTTCATTCCCAGTCGCGAAGCTGCGTGCATGGCACCGATTGCTGTCATGTCATTCGCGCAGACGATTGCAGTCGGCGGCTGAGCGAGCTTCAAAAGATGTTCGGCTCCCCTTGATCCTCCCTCCGTCGTGTAGTCGCCTACATACACGAACTCATGGGGAAGTTCGAGTCCGATCGAAGCCACTGCCGCGCTGAAGGCCTGCTTGCGAGCCTGTGCGGAGTGGAGGCCGGTGGGCCCGGCGATGAAGGCGATCCTTCTGTGTCCCAGAACGGCGAGATGCTGCACGGCTTCGTAGATGCCGTGGTCATAGTCGATACGAATCGCAGAGAAGCCCTTCTTTTCAGGAGCAACGTCGACGAAGACCATTGGGATCTTCTTCAGGGTGAAGCGCTCGAGCAGGGGCTCTTCAATCCCGAAGGTCATGACGGCGACTCCGTCGACCTTGCGCTCGAGCATGCGTTGGACGCAAATCTCCATGCGGCGCAGGTCATAGCCGGTCGAGCCAATGAGCGTTTCATATCCAGCACCGACGGCTTCCTCTTCAAAGCCCTGGATCAGTTCCGGGAAGAAGGGGTTGGTGATGTCGAAGATAATGACACCGAGCAGCCGGCTGCGACCGCTTACCAGAGCGCGGGCCTGATTGTTGGGAATATAGCCGAGCTTGGTGATCGCTTCCCATACGCGTTTGCTCAGTACCGGATCAACGTTGGCGATATTGTTGATAACGCGTGACACGGTCGCGACAGACACCTTCGCGCTTGCGGCGACGGTACGGATGTCGATGCGCCGCTCCACCTGGCCGCGGGAAGCCTTTGTACTTCTCTTATTTGTGGAGGGCACCGCTTTTCTTTTCATCTGTCCTTTCGAACCAGGCCGCTGAAACGACCCTTTGAATCCGGCAGCTCAGGTCAATCATTTTCACGCCTTCTGGCAATTATCAACAAATTTGATGCATTTGCTTTGTTTGGCTGGTTTGAGGGAACGGAATTTTGCCGCAAAGAACAAGCCGCGCAAAGCTATTATTTTGCCATCAGGAGAACAGGCCACACCATGCGCGCATCGACTTGGAAGATCGGGATCACCGCCGGCATTGGCGGATTGCTGTTTGGATTCGATACCGCTGTCATCGCAGGGACGACCGATGCGATTACGCAGCTATTTCACCTTACTCCAGCACAGTTGGGGATCACGGTAACGAGCGCGCTGCTGGGTACGATTCCGGGGGCGGCGTTTGCGGGGATTCCCAGCGACCGGTTTGGACGCCGCGCATGCCTTAAGGTACTCGGACTCATCTATGTGGTATCCGCGCTTGGATGCGCACTCGCCTGGGACTGGCCATCGTTCCTGATCTTCCGCACGATTGGAGGAATCGGGATTGGCGGCTGCTCGGTGGTGGCCCCCATGTATATTGCCGAAGTGTCCCCGGCGGAGCACCGTGGCCGCATGGTCGGGATGTTCCAGATCAATGTCGTGCTTGGAATCCTGGTCGCTTACGTCTCCAACTTCATCATCTCCATGATGCACTTCGGCAACATGGAATGGCGATGGAAGTTCGGTGTAGCCGCCATCCCCGCGGCGTTCTTCTTTTTCATGCTGTTCAGCATTCCGGAGAGCCCGCGATGGCTGCTGGGACGTGGCCGGGAGGCAGAAGCGCATTCGAGTCTCGATCAGATTGGAAGCGAGAACCCGGAGCAGGAGTACGCCCGCATTACGCTTGCGCTTAAGAACGAAGCCAGCATGAGCCGCGGGCGGCTCTTTTCCCGGAGCCTTCGCAAGCCGATTTTCCTGGCCGTCAGCATTGCAGCCCTCAATCAGCTTTCAGGCATTAACGCCATCCTGTACTACCTGAATGACATCTTTGCCGCGGCGGGATACAGCAAGCTGTCGGGGAATATCCAGGCGGTCGTCGTAGGAGTGACAAACCTTCTGTTCACCGTCTTTGCGATGAACTACATCGATCGCTTCGGCCGGCGCTTTCTGATGCTGGTGGGATCAGTCGGAACGGCGGTTGCGCTGGCTGGGACGGGGTACATCTTCCAGACAGACCAGCATCAGGACCGGCTGCTGTGGATGCTGATCCTCTTCATCGCAGCGTTCGCTTTTTCACAGGGCGCCGTCGTCTGGGTTTATATCAGCGAGATCTTTCCCAACAATGTTCGCGCCGCCGGCCAGAGCCTGGGAAGTATGACCCACTGGGTACTGAATGCTGCCATCTCGCTGGCGTTTCCGCTGGTTGCGGTGCACTCGCATGCAATTCCCTTTTACTTCTTTGCTGCGATGATGGTCGTGCAGTTCTTCCTTGTACTCACGGTCTTTCCGGAGACGCGAGGCAGAAATCTCGAATCGATTGAGAGCGACTATATCCACATCTAATGTGTGGATGAACTCTGATGGTGTGGAATGTGGCCAGACGGCTTTCGTCCCGGATGGATTGAAAGCCGCTGGACCTGGGACCTTTTTATGTCTGCGAAGGCGGCACGAAGGTAATGCCGTAGGGGTCTGAGATTGCAACGACCTCCTCCATTGCTGGGGGCATACTCAGTGTGGAGAGTTTCTCGAGATAGAGATCGAGGCCGCCGGGCACGACGACGACGTGGATCTTTCCAGGGCTGTCTCCGCTATTACGGAAGGTGTGGCAACTGCCCCGCAGCTTGTACGCTGACTCGCCAGCGCGGAGGGGGTGCCAATCCTGGCCGTCGAAGACTTCGAACTCACCTTCGACCACGGTGAACAACTCGTCTTCGCGTTGATGGATGTGCGGAGGAGGACCGCCACCTGGCGGCGATATCTGAGTAAGAACACAGAAGGCACCGTTGGTCTCCTCGCTGGTTATAAGGATTTCGACCGGCTCACCAAAGACTTCAAATTTCTTTTTCGGGTTCAGCCCCATCGTTCGGAACCGCCTTTCTTTTGCACTTCTGTAGTGTCATTTTGCTGCTGCTCATTGTGCCATTGTTTTGGCTCGGATAGCAGTACCCAGAATCGCTGGAATCCAGGTGGTTCTTAATGCACCTGAGGCTGGATGTAGTTGAGGAGCCAGACTGTCGCCGGATCGGCATCCTTCACGGCGAAACAGAGGTCATGTTGACCAGACTGCCTGGAGAGGAACTGGACGGCGGGCAAAGTGATGACGCCGTCCTTGTGATACGCGGGCTGAAGTGGAACCTCAGCGAGTTGAGGCCCCGTGCAGGTATCTATGTGGACATCGATTTTGGCTTGCGTCGTGGATGATTTGCTGGGTTCGGGAAGCGGCAGGCCCTTGGAGTGGAAGATGTAGGGGATACTGCCCACGCCAAGCTCGACTCCGTTGAAGTGATCCAGGTCGGCCTTACGGTAGAGCCAGCATGGGTTTGAGAAGACCACTCGAAAGACGGGCCGCTCTCGATTGCGGGGCGGGTCCTGCTCCATCTGGATTCCGGCACTGTTGTTGCACGGGTCGAGTTCCCTGCTGTCTCGCCGCAGAGAGGAAGCGAGCGTGATCTGCTGCGAGATGGGATCTCCCAGTGCAGTCGTGCCGTCGAAGGCGAGGGCATGCAACTGCGCTGGCAGTGCAACAGCAATCGGCTGCGTGTACACAGGTGACTGGGGGCTGACGGGAGAGCCGTCGGTGGTGTAGTGGATGGCTCCGAGATTTCCCTGTGTGCTGAGGGTGAGGGTCGCGTGATCGCCTGTGCCGGTCGGAGCAGCGTGCGCCTGCACCTCGAAGACGCTGAGCGCGGGCTGCAGGCCTGCGTCCTTTGTGAGCTCGAGGTCTGCAGGCAGACGCCTCAGGAAATCGGTGTAGTTGCGGCTCTCCGTCGGGGACCAGGCAAGCTCCGCGAGTGCAGCCGCACGCGGGAATAGCATGTGCTGCACACGGTCTTCGGTAAGGATGTATTCGGACCAGATGGAGCCCTGTAGCCCAAGGATGTGGGTCTGTTCCGCTGGAGTCAGCTCCGTTGGGTTCGCCTGGAAGTTGTAGACATCGGCCAGCGAATTGACCGGATCGCGACCAGCGGGCTCATCAATGGCATCGCTCTGGCGATAGTTGAAATAGAGCGGGCGATGCGGCGTGAGGATGGCGTCATGGCCCTGCTGTGCAGCGGCGATTCCGCCCTCCATGCCACGCCACGACATCACGGTCGCATTCTGCGACAGGCCGCCCTGCAGGATCTCGTCCCAGCCCACCATCTTGCGACCGTGCGCGTTGATGAACTTCTCGATGCGGGCGATGAACCAGCTTTGAAGAGCATTCTCGTCCTTCAATCCAAGCTCGTGGAGCTTTGCCTGAATTGCGGGATTCTCCTTCCACTGGTTCTTAATGGCTTCATCTCCCCCTACGTGGATGTACTCACTGGGGAAGAGCGCCATCACCTCTGTGAGGATGTTTTCGAGGAAGGTGAAGGTCTCGTCCTTGGGGTTGTAGAGATTTGGGTAGATCCCCCAGCCTACGGGCATATGAGTGATGGGTTTCAGCGAGCTGGCATACTCCGGGTATGCGACCAGCGGAGCCGTTGCGTGGCCGGGCATCTCGATCTCCGGCACGACAGTGATGTTGCGAGCCTTGGCATAAGCAACGATGCGGCGAATCTGCTCCTGCGTGTAGAAGCCGCCATAGGGTCCGGTGGGCGCGATGGAGTTCGGCTGGTACGGCGGCATGGTTTGCGGCCGATACGCTCCCACGGACGTCAGCCGCGGGTATTGCTTGATCTCGATGCGCCAGCCCTGGTCGTCGGTAAGGTGCCAGTGCAGGCGGTTGAGCTTATGCTCCGCCATGTAGTCGAGCAGTTGCAGGATGAACTTTTCCCTCTGCATGTGGCGCGCTGAATCGAGCATCAGTCCACGCCAGCGGAAGCGCGGTTCATCCTCGATGTGCCACTCTGCGAGCCGGCCGTCATTGTGAGCCAGCAGTTGCCAGAGGCTGATCGCGCCGTAAAGATAGCCGGCACGACTGCTGGCCGAGATCACGACAGACTGTGGAGCGATCGTCAGTGAGTAGCTCTCATCCTCGCCACCCTCCGCAACCTTGTGAGCAGGCCGACGCACAAAGCGGAGTTGAGGAGTTTCCTTGCCTGAATTTTTTGCGCTCTCGATGATGTCGGCATTGTGGGTTCTTTCAAGAAGCCCATGCAGGTACTGCTCGACAGAGCGAGCCTCGGGGTCTGCAGTTGTTGGATCGAAGTAGAGGCCATGAGCGAGATTTAGCGTTTCGTTGCTGCGCGAGGCATGCGCTGGCTCGGGAATAATCGGCACCGAGGGATTCTGCTGTGCCATGCTGCTCCGCGTTCCCGCGGTCAGGCTCCCTAAGAGCAGCAAAAAGATCGATCCTGCTTTTCTACAAATGCACATGCGCAAAGCTCCAGATACAGGTTTAAATCTGAGAAGAAGGCATTCGGCTGCAGACGATTGTCAGGGCTGCGCGTCACACCTACAGTAAACGGATAGCAGCGTTTGCCGGAATTGCATGTCCAGCCACTGGGACAAATGCCCTACGAGCATGCTGTTTGTGCGTAAGCGCCGGGCACAGATGAAAGAAAGACGTGACTCGCTCGCAGCAAAGCTCTAGAACAAGAGCCTTATCCGGATAACCGTTGAGAGACGTTATGATGGCTGACATACGAGGAGCCGTTCACTCTGTCCTCTCTAGAATGCGCTGGATTATTGCGATCATGCCTTTGACGAACACGATTACCGCACGCCTGCGCCGCGCTTTCAGGAGCCTGGGCGCCACGCACCTTCCCATCGCCGTCTCCGGAACCTCGGTTGCGGTGGCACTGACCGGGGTCTTCTGGTGGAGCCAGCAGATGGCTCCGGTTGCATTCGCGGGACAGCAGAAACCTCGCACGACTTCTTCCTTCAACTCCGGTGAAGCGAGGTCGGCAGAAGATCCTGCCCTCGTAGCGCGAGGAAAGGCACTCTATGGGGTCCACTGCCAGGCGTGTCACGGAATGGACCTGCGCGGCGGAGACATGGGCGGACCTAACCTACTGCGTTCGCAGGTCGCGCTTACTGATCAGCACGGCGAGAAGATCATCCCGATCATTCAGGGCGCCCGGCAGGCACAGGGGATGCCCAACATCGGATTGAACGATGCAGACGCGGGGGCCGTTGCAGCCTACATCCGCAGCGTCATCGGGACAATCGGCAGCCAGGGAACGCCTCCGGGCGAGATGGAGGCGCTGAACGTAGTCGTAGGCGATCCGGAACGCGGCCGAGCCTACTTTGAGGCGCATTGCGTCAGTTGCCACTCCGTCACGGGGGATCTGAAGGGCTTCGCGAGCAAGTATCCCGAGCCGCGAGCTATGCAGGCGCGCTGGATTCTCGGCGAGCGGAGCGTAAAGACGGACGGCACAAGAAACGCGACCGTCGATGTGACGACTGCTCCTGGGCAGATCGTCACAGGAACTCTGGTCCACATCGATGACTTTCTTGTCACGCTTCGCTCAAGCGATGGTACGGAATACAGCTACGCTCGTGAGGGAGCCATTCCAAAGGTCGTCGTTCACGATCCGCTGCAGAAGCATCGCGAGATGCTGCCGACCTATACCGACGACGATATTCACAACGTGACTGCTTATCTGGTGACCTTGAAGTGAAGATCAAACACACGCTTCCTCTCATCTGCTCGCTCCTCCTTTCGGCCTCCGTATTGGCTCAGGGCGGCGGCGTATCTCCTCAAGACCTGCTGAAGCCGCTCAAGGATTCCTGGCCGACGTACAACGGCGACTATACGGGCAAACGGTATAGCTCATTGACGGCGGTCAATCGGGAGACGGTTAAGAATCTGGGGCTGGCATGGTCTGCGCAGCTCACTTCGGGGGATGAATCCTCCGCCAGCGGCGGACGCCGTTCTGCATCGCCAACGTCCCGGTTCATCGTCGGCGGCGAAGGTGCCGGTGATATGAACATCCACTCGGGCAGCATCAAAGGCTCGGCCCTGATGGTGGACGGAACGCTGTATGTCACCATGCCGGACAATGCATGGGCGATCGATGCGCGAAGCGGGCGCACGATGTGGCACTACTTCTGGAAGACGCGCGGCGGAACGCATATCGGCAATCGCGGCTTCGGGATGTGGAACGGCTATCTCTACATGGAGACTCCGGACGATTATCTCGTCTCACTCG
>DASTSJ010000367.1:0-4886 GCA_035760765.1 Edaphobacter sp.
CCAGCCTCTGCTCTGGCTCGCATAAAAGCGAATCCGCTGCCGTCTCTAAAGACCGGCAGCGGATTCAACGTTGAACCTCGATCAAAAAAACTATCTAGCGCTTGCCGCCCGCCAATCGGTTCATCTCGTACCCAGCCATCAGGAAGCCCCCTACACCATAAACGTGGCTTGACGAGGGCTTGAACTTACCAGGCTGTGCGTCGACCGGCTGGATGGACCCAAGACGGCCATCGGCATACACGTGCTGCAACATGCCCTTCCACGACTTCTCGACAACTGGAAGGTAGGTCTTGCGATCGAGGATGTGCTCGTTGATCCCGTAGGCAATCGCATACGTGAAGAACGCGGAACCTGAGATCTCGGGCAGCTCATAGGCATCGGGATCAAGCAACCCGGAGCGCCACAGACCGTCCTTGCCCTGGATTGCCTTTACCTCCTGCGCCATCTCCCGGAACTGCTCGATGTACTTCGCACGTGCACGGTAGTTCTTCGGCATCACCTCAAGGACCTTCACAAGTCCTCCCATCACCCAGCCGTTTCCGCGCGACCAATAGAGATTCTTCCCGTTGGCCTGCTTCTGCGTCAGGTATCGCTCATCGCGGAAGTAGAGATGATCTTGCTGGTTATACAGAGTCTTCGACGTCTGCCACCATTCGTGATCCATGAAGTCAAGATACTTCTTGTCTCCAGTGGCCGCATAGGTGCGAGCCAGAACTGGGGGGGCCATATACAAAGCATCGCACCACCACCACAGCAGCTTTGCCGGATCATCGGGGCGAGCTACCAGGCGATCCATAACCTCTTTGGTGTTGGCCATACGCTCGGATTTGCGCGAACCCTTCGGATCCTCGAGATACAGCGCCATGTATGCCTTCCCCATAGCCTCATCGTCGGCATGCGGAAAGCGATTATCGATCAGTTGCCAATGTTCCTGTTCGGAATACTTGAGGACTGCATCGTGGAACTTCGAATCGCCGGTCGTCTTGGACGCTGCCAGCAAACCGTCATAGAGAGCTGCGTATGTCCACAGCCTGTTGAACGTCGGCTCAGCTTCCTTGAGCTGCCAGGTAGCCACCTTCTCCACCACAGCCTGTATTGCCTTGGGCTTCAACTCGGCAGAGATGTCCGTTGCCAATGGGCCAGGATCATCGGGTGCAGATCCGGAGGCCTTCGAGTCCGGAACCTGTTTCTTTGCTGGCTCTGACGCTGAAGTCGCTTGGGCGAAGGTGTAGGTATTGCATGCCGCAAGGGTGCAGAAGGCGAGCAGTCCCGTTGCTCCAGCACGACGCGCAAACGAAAGATACGACAGCGAGGAACGAGAAGACCGTTGTTCCGCAAACGACATAAAAGAGAGTTTCCTTTCAGTTTTCAATTCAGACCTTGATTCATGACCAGGGCAACAGCGCTGCGCAGCCGCGCCGTGTTGCCCTCAAAAGATGGGCGAAGCTTGGGGACATTCGCGAACGCATTCTGTCTCAGTTCCGCCTCAATCTTCGGACCGAAGAGATGCCAGGCACTTGTGATGTCGCCAACAATCACAATCTCGGTGGGTGCCAACGCCGAGGCGATCATTCGCAATCCTCTACCCAGGAAGCTGGACATCTTTTCGAGCGCCTTCACTGCGTCGGTATCATCGGCCTGCGCCATCTTTACCAGCGCCCCGAAGCTGGAAGGAGCCCTGCGGCCGCTAATCTCTTCGTAGTACCGAAGACCGGCGCGGTTCGATGCCACCGTCTCCCAGCACCCGCGGCCGCCGCAGCCGCAGGGATACCCCTCGTGCTGCATCTCCACATGACCGAACTCACCAGCCATCCCGTTCGCACCGCGAAGCAATCTCCCATTCGAGAAGATGCCGGTTCCGATGCCCTCGGAGACGTTCACCACCACCAGGTCATTCAAGCCGTCGCTATCGCCAAACCACACTTCAGACAGCGCACAGGCATTGGCGACATTCTCAATCTCGACCCGCAGTCCGGTGGCCCGATGGATCTTCGTCTGGATGCTTTGCATGGGCCAGTTCACGTTCGGTGCAAAGATCGGCCGCTTCTGCTTTGGATCCGCGCGCCCCGGAAGGCTGATGCCAATCCCATCAAACGATTTGTCAGTGTGGTCGCCCATCAGTTTCCGAATGGCAGTAACAATCGAAGTGATGGCCTTCTCAGGATCATCGGGCAGGTTGACCACGTTCTGCGCCACAACATTTCCGCCGAGATCCGTTACAGCCACCGTTGTCTGACAGGGGTGAATATCAACCGCGACGACCGCCCTCTGCTGATTCAGTTCCAAAAACGTCGGCCGCCTCCCTCGTGGCAACCTGCCGGTCGAACCCTCAAGGATCCAGCGCTCCCGAATAAGATCCTCGACGATCAGCGAGATCGTACTCCGCTGCAGTCCGGAGACCCGTGCAAGGTCTGCGCGAGAGATCGGCTGTCGCGTACGAATGAGGTTGAAGACAAGGTTTCGATTGATCTGTCTCGGGGTTTTATTGGAGGCACTCTGCTTCCTTGTGAAGGTGAACGGTTGTGTTGGAGGTGTCGGCATCGTCTTTCTCTTCGGAAGATAAAAGTACAGCAATTAGGCAAAGCTTTCTATTTCGACATATCCCGAGGGTGCTGCTGCTGGCCTGGAACTTGACATCGAAGATGACGTGTCTTTATACCACTGACAGCCCGACACTTTGTAGATGGTCTGAATTATATCCATCCAGAACATCGAGATTGGCCGGCGCTTCCTCGCCGGAAGCGACCCCTTACAGCCTGGAGTTGTTAAAACCCTCCCATGTTGACCCGCCGAAGCTTCCTCAAGAGCGGCACACTTGCCGCCGCCACTACTTCTCCATTCTGCCGCTCTACGCTCGGTGCTTCGCTCGCCCATCTCGCACAACGGACTCCGGCGAGTGAAAACATTTCGACACGCCTCTCATCAGGCTGGGAATTTTTGCGCGAGCCTCTGGGTGGCACGTGGGAGGTCTGGCACAGCAAAGAGATCGCAACCTGGCAGCCGGTGACCATGCCGCATTGCTTCAACGCCTACGACGGCTGCGACCCTGACATTCCTGCCTACCGTGGCCACGGGTGGTATCGCACGCATATTGCTGTAGCGAATCCCTACCCTGACGGCCGCACGCTTCTTCACTTTGAAGGCGCCGGGCAGACTACAACGGTCTACGTTGGCGATATCCTGGCAGGCCATCACGTTGGGGGCTACGACGAGTTTGTCTTCGATATCAGCGATGCCGTCCAGCAGGTTCTTTCCTCCTCGGTCTCGCAAGGCAAAGCGCAAACGGCGGGAATTCCAATTGCTGTCCTCTGTGACAACTCACGCGATCTGGATCGCATGCCCTCCGACCTAAGCGACTTCACCCTGTATGGTGGGCTCTATCGCCATGTCAATCTTGTCTACGTGCCCGCTGTCTCTCTAGCGCAGCTTCACGTCCAAGTAGAACTTCCCCAGCCTGCATCTGCTGCCGAAGTGCAGATCGTCGGCACCGTTTACAACCCAGTCAACAGCTCCCAACCCATCACTCTGGTAATTGAGATCGCGGACCCTGACGGAAGAGTGGTTCATGCTGAGCGCGTGACCAAAGCACCATGGAACGGCGAGACGCCACTCACCCGCTTCACCATCAAAAAGCCTCAACTCTGGAGTCCATCCACTCCCCTGCTCTACCAGTGCCACGTCACGACCACAACCTCAAGCGGCGAGTACAACACCCATGAAACCTTCGGCATTCGTCACACCGAGTGGGTGGACCTCGGCCCCTTCAAACTAAACGGAGAGCGGCTACTGCTCCGAGGCACACATCGTCACGAAGACCACGCGCGCTATGCAGCCGCCATGCCGGATGAGCTGATCGAGCAGGAGATGAAGCTCATCAAAGAGATGGGTGCAAACTTCATCCGGCTTGCGCACTATCAGCAGTCGCGCCGTGTTCTCGATCTTTGCGACCGACTCGGGATCCTCGTCTGGGAGGAGATCCCCTGGTGCCGCGCGGGCGTCGGCAGCGAGACCTTCCAGGAGATGGGGCGTCGCACCCTGCGCAACATGATCGCGCAGCACTTCAACCATCCCAGCATTCTTCTGTGGGGCTTAGGAAACGAGGACGACTGGCCGACTGAATACCCTGAGGTCAATCACGAAAAGATCCGAGCCTACCTAACCGAGCTCCGGGATCTTTCGCACCAGCTCGATTCCTCGCGCATGACCACCATCCGCCGGTGCGATTTCGCCCGCGACATTCCGGACGTATACTCCCCTTCCATCTGGGCAGGCTGGTATAGCGGAACCTACACTGAATATCAAAAGGCTCTTGAGACACAGCGAGAACGCGTAAAGCACCTGTTTCACGCAGAATGGGGCGCTGACAGCCACGCTGGCCGTCACTCCGAAAATCCCGACAAGGTACTCGCGGAGATCGCCACTGGCCACGGCACCGATGAGCGCGGACTCGCATATCTCAATACCGGTGGCGAAGCCCGTGTCTCCCGCGACGGCGACTGGTCTGAGACGTATGCCTGCAATTTGTTTGACTGGCACCTCAAAGTTCAGGAGACACTACCCTGGTTCACCGGGTCCGCCCAATGGGTTTTCAAGGACTTCACGACACCGCTGCGGGTTGACAATCCAGTGCCGCGCGTCAACCAGAAGGGCGTTGTGACGCGCGACATGCAGAAGAAGGAGTCTTACTACGTCTTCCAGTCCTACTGGAGCGATCATCCCATGGTTCATATCTACGGACACACGTGGCCTGTACGTTGGGGCGCTTCGGGTGAAACGAAGATGGTCAAGGTCTACTCCAACTGCGAGACGGCGGAGCTTTTCGTTAACGGTGTCTCTGCAGGCCTACGGAGGCGTAACAGCCAGGACTTTCCTGCTGCTGGCCTGCG
>DASTSJ010000368.1:0-7404 GCA_035760765.1 Edaphobacter sp.
GAGCAGCCAGCGCGCCAACCAGCCCGGCGATCTCGACATCGCTCAGCTCACCGGAGACGATCTGCTGCATCAGTTCACGGGCCTGCTCACGCGATAACGTGGCGCGGCTCTCAATCACGTGCTTGAGAGGGGATTGTAGGGGCATCGGTCTTCTTTAAAGGTAACAGTCGCGATGCCCCGATGGATTAGGCGGCAGGCTTCAGGATGATCTTGCCGTGGGGATGTCCTTCCTCGGCCTCCCTTTGCGCCTCGCGAATCTGATCGAGTGGAAGCACCTTCGCGATTGGAATCTCCAGGCTTCCGCGCGAGACGTCATCTGCAAGCTGATACAAGCGAGAGGCGTCGGGTTCGGCCAGGAGCGTCTTCACCTGAACGTCCATCTTTTCAGCGTCTTTGGGCGGACCCAGCACCGTGCCGAAGACTCCGCCAGCCTTCAGGGTCTTTAGCGCTCGAGCCGCTACGGTACCCCCGACTGCATCTGCGATCGCATCCACATCATGTAGCTTGAGCAGCGCGTTCTCGTCATCGACAGCGACCACCTCCTGCACCGGCAGCAACTTGGCCTGCTCGACCTGGCTCTTGCGGACACCGGCAATCACGTGAGCACCATGTTGGAGTGCAACATGCAGTGCGGTGCGACCGACCCCTCCCAGGGCTCCCAGAATCAGAAGCCTCTGCCCGGCCGTAATCTTGATGGCGCGTTCGATCAGCTGTGCTCCCGTCGTCAGGACCAGCGGCAGCGCGGCTGCCTGCTCGAAGGTGAGCTTTTCAGGGATCGGGGCCAGCACGTCGGCCTTCACCGTCGTCAGTTCGGCGTAGGTCCCCGCTGTCAGCGCCATCACGCGCTGTCCCTTGCTGAACCCCGTCACGCCGGGCCCAACCCGCTCTACCTCGCCTGCAAGGTCGCGGCCCAGGATTGCAGGCAGCTCGACGGGAATGCGACCCTTCGCATCTCCGCGGCGAATCTTCCAGTCGACCGGATTAATACTCGTCGCACGAACGCGGACAAGGACCTCTCCTGCGCCCACCGCAGGGTCGTCGACTTCTTCGATCTGCAGCTGATTCACATCTCCAAACTTTTCGAGAACCACGGCTTTCATCGTCCATTCCTCCCTGCTTTTCTGCTCATTGAGATGAGGCGAGCAGAGGATCGCGTTTCTCCAAGTCGTTGCAAGGCGGAATCCCCGGAATAGGGCTGATATCTAGGAAAATTGACCTACAGGAATGCGATTACCGCACCCTTGTTCGCGTTTCGCGTTGCGACAGCTTGTTGACGTCCGCTACACTTCTCGCGCGGGCGAAGATTATCTATGAAAATTCACGAGTATCAGGCAAAAGAGATTCTGCGTAAGTATGGTGTGCCGGTTCCGGGCGGCGAGATGGTTCAGACCCTGGAAGAGGCAGACAGAGCCGCCAAAGACCTTTTCGACAAGGGAAATGCGGTGGTTGTGGTCAAGGCGCAGATCCACGCCGGAGGCCGCGGCAAGGGCGGCGGCGTCAAGGTCGTCAAGTCGCTCGATGACGCCTCCAAGGCTGCCAAGGCCATCCTCGGCATGCAGTTGGTCACGCACCAGACCGGTCCGCAGGGACAGAAGGTTCAGCGGCTGCTGATCGAAGAGGGCTCGGCGATCGACCGCGAGCTTTACCTCGGCATCGTGCTCGACCGCGCAGCTGCTCGCCTCGTCTTTATGGCGTCGCAGGCCGGTGGGATGGAGATCGAAGAGGTAGCTCACGCCACCCCGGAGAAGATCTATAAGGAGTACATCAACCCCGCGATCGGTCTGCAGCCCTACCAGGCGCGCCGTCTGGCGTTCAAGCTGGGACTGAAGCCTACTCAGATCAATCAGGCGACCTCGTTCATGCTCGGCCTGTACAAGGCATTCGTCGAGACTGACTCGACCCTGATGGAGATCAACCCCTTCATCACGACCAAGGACGACAAGCTCCTTGCTCTGGACTGCAAGATCAACTTCGACGACAACGCCATGTTCCGCCACAAGGACCTGAAGGAGCTGCGCGATCTCTCGGAAGAAGATCCGCTCGAAGTAGAGGCGTCGAAGTTTGCGCTCAACTACATCAAGCTCGACGGTTCGATCGCCTGCATGGTCAACGGAGCCGGACTCGCCATGGCCACGATGGACATCATCGAGTACGCGGGCGGCAAGGCAGCCAACTTCCTCGACGTAGGCGGCGGAGCTAACCAGGAGCAGATCGAAAACGCCTTCGGAATCCTGCTGAGCGACCCCAACGTGAAGGCGATCTTCATCAATATCTTTGGCGGCATTTTGCGCGTCGATGTTCTGGCGACCGCCGTCGTCGCCGCTGCGAAGAAGCTGAACGTACAGCTTCCGATCATCCTGCGTCTGGAAGGAACCAACGTAGAAGAGGGACGCAAGATCCTCGCGGAGTCGGGACTGAAGTTCGAAGTGGGTGCAACGATGAAAGAAGCGGCAGACCTGGCTGTCGCAGCTGCGAAAGGTGGTAAGTAATGGCAGTTCTGGTTGATAAAAATACGCGGCTGATCGTTCAGGGAATCACCGGGCGCGAGGGCACCTTCCACGCTAAGGGCTGCGCTGAGTATGCAAAGCAGTTTGGGGTTGACCTGGTCGTTGGCGGCGTCACGCCGGGGAAGGGCGGCACCACCCATGAGGGCTGGCCGGTCTTCAATACCGTGGAAGAGGCGGTCAAGGAGACCGGCGCAAATGCCACGGTCATCTTTGTGCCTCCTCCGTTTGCTGCTGACGGAATCCTCGAGGCCACGGCCGCTGAAGTTCCCCTGATCATCTGCATCACCGAAGGCATCCCTGTTCTCGACATGGTCAAGACCTGGGAAGTGGTGAAGCAGTCGAAGTCGCGCCTGATCGGGCCCAACTGCCCCGGCGTCATCTCTCCGGGCAAGGCCAAGATCGGCATTATGCCGGGCCGCATCCATAAGGAAGGCAACGTCGGCATCGTCTCGAAGTCAGGCACCCTCACCTACGAGGCTGTCTACCAGCTCACGCAGCGTGGAATTGGTCAGTCGACCGCGATCGGCATCGGCGGCGATCCGATCATCGGGACGACACACATCGATGCGCTCAAGTTGCTCAACGAGGATCCAGAAACCGAGGCGATCATCATGATCGGCGAGATCGGCGGAACCGCGGAAGAGGCTGCCGCCAAGTACATCAAGGAGAACGTGAAGAAGCCGGTCGTCGGCTTCATCGCCGGCCAGACCGCCCCTCCAGGACGCCGCATGGGCCACGCCGGAGCGATCATCTCCGGCGGTGAAGGCACGGCTGCCGAAAAGATGAAGGCGATGTCCGAGGCTGGCATCACCGTGGTCAAATCACCGGCTGAGATCGGCGATGCCATGGCAAAGGTGCTCGGCAAGGCTTAAACGTAGCTATTGATTAGCGAGGGGCACGGGCATCTACGCCGTGCCTTTTCGTTTTGCACACCACATAGTTGCTTTATTCCGAACAGCTCCGCTGCTTCAAAGAAAGTGTCATCCTGAGCGAAGGACCGCGCCTTTGCGGTCCGAAGTCGAAGGATCTGCGGTTTGCTCCGGCAGGCAGATTACCTCTGCTGGCGCCGGTAGAAGAACCCAGCCGCCAGGAAGACCATCGCCACCAGGAACGCGAGTTGGGCGTGCTGCATGGAGTGGTAGTGGAGGCTGATGAGGCCGTCGACCAACCATGCCGCGAAGCCGAGAAACCAGATCCATGCGAAGTTTCGCATAGGGCTATGATGCACCCGAATCGCGCTCTGCGCCTGTAAGAGAACTTTCATAGCCGTGCTTTACACTGATAAAGCAAGAAAATCGCAAGGAGAAACTCCGTTGTCACAGCGCACATTCAGCATCATCAAGCCGGACGCAGTTAAGAAGGGGCACGCCGGCGCCATCCTGGCCGAGATCGAAAAGGCCGGATTCAAGATTGTCTCCATCAAGAAGGTCTCCATCTCCAAGGCACAGGCCGAGGGCTTCTACTACGTCCACAAGGAACGTCCCTTCTTCGGCGAATTGACCGAATTCATGTCCAGCGGACCCATCTTCCCGATGGTTCTCGAGAAGGACAACGCCATCGCCGACCTGCGCAAGCTGATGGGCGCGACCAACCCGGCCCAGGCCGAAGAGGGAACCATCCGCAAGAAGTTCGCGGCTTCGATCGGCGAGAACGCCATCCACGGCTCGGATGCCGAGGAGACGGCGGCGTTTGAGATCGGCTACTTCTTCGCCGGTTTCGAGCTGAAGTAGTTTCGGTTTTAAGGCTTAACGAGAACGGCGGTTGGGGCAGAAGCCCTAACCGCCGTTCTCCGTTTTGGTGGTTACGCGTTTTACTTCGTAAACAGCTTCAGGTCGATGCTGTCGGACATCGCTTTGTAGCCTGCATCGCCCGGGTGCAGGTGGTCGCCGCTGTCGGCCGTGCTGGTAAAGACGGCAGGATTGGTCTTGTCCTGCGTGGCCTTGTCGAAATCGATGAAGCCGTCCAGCTGGTTGGTGGTGCGGATCCAGTTATTGACGGCCTGGCGCATGGCCTCGCCTGCGGGGGAGGAGTACTTCGCTCCAACATAAGGAGTTAGGGTCGCGCCGTAGACCTTGATGCCGTGAGTGTGTGCGCGGGTGGCCAACTGGGTGAGGCCGGCGATCAGGTCGTCAGCCGAGACGACGTCGTAGGGCTTGACCGGGTCCTGGGCGTGGCCGATGTCGTTGATGCTCTCAAGGATGACGAGGTACTTCACGCCTGCTTGCGCCAGCACGTCGCGGTCGAACCGTGCCAGGGCGCTGGGGCCGGTGTTGTCGTGGAGGACGCGGTTTCCGCCGATGCCTTCGTTGAGGACGCCGAGATTGTTGGTCTTCTTGTCGGCCTGAAGGCGCTGGGCGAGCAGGTCGGGCCAGCGCTGGTTGGCGTTGCGGGTGCTGTGCGCGCCGTCGGTGATGCTGTCGCCGAAGGCGACGATGGCTCCGGCCTTGTCATCGCTGGTTCGGACGTCGATTCCCTTGAGGAAGGGCCAGTCGGTGATCTCGGTGGGCGTTTCGAGGGTGGGGGCGCCGGAGACGCTTCCGGCCGCGGTGTAGCTGGTCTGGTCGGCGAAGCCGTGGTGGGTGACCTGCTCGATGGTCTGGGCGGGAACGACGAAGCTGACGGCGACATCAGAGAGCGCGGGCAGCTTGATGGCGACGGGGTCGCTGACGGCCAGGGCTCCGGCGGGGATGGTGACGGAGGTCCGGCCGCTGAAGGTGACGGGGCGGGCGTTGGCGACGTCGATCTGGCTGCCCTGGGTGCGCGGCGCCACGTAGGCGGAGTTGATGGTGAGCGGGGCCAGGCCGAACTCGTTGGTCAGGATGATGCGGGCGGTATCGCCTCCGAGGGAGATGTGGACGATCTCGCGATAGGTCGTCTCGGCCGCGCCGTACTTGGCTTCGGGACTGGGAAGAGCGACGGGGGAGGTTGCCCAGGTTCCGACCCAGTGGTCGGCGGCAAGCGCAGGGAGGGAGAGAAGCGAAGCGAGGCACGCAGTGATGGCGAGGTGACGCAGGTTCATGAACTTCCTTTCGCAGAGAAGTGGGACGGGATCATGGTAATGCAGGCTATGGGTGCTCCGCAGAAGAACGGCCTCTTGCCGAACTGAGCATCCAGGGCAATTGCGCTGCTACAGACAGTTGGAGAGATGAGGTGCCTCATCAATGCTTTCTTCTTCCTGTGCTCTAATTCTTCGTTAGGGAGCGGGTATCATCCATGGAACTGCGACACCTTCGCTACTTCACGGCGGTCGTCCATTGGAAGGGATATCGCGAGGCTTCACGCCATCTGTATGTTGCTCAGGCTTCCATCAGCGAAGCCGTGTCTGATCTCGAGAGTGAGCTTGGGATCAAGCTTTTTTATCGCGAAGGTCGCGCAGCGCGGCTAACTTCAGAGGGAAATGTCTTCTACGAGGAGGCACTGAAGACGCTTGCGCAGGCGGAGCAGTCTGTCGCAACCGTCCAGCGCGTTGCCAAGGGAGAGATTGGCAGGTTAGGCATTGGCTTTATAGGATTTGCTACTTCACCATTTCTTCCTGATCTGCTGCGTAAATACAAGGCTCGCCATCCTGGAGTCGCCTTGCGTCTGGAAGAAAACGTACCTAGCGGCCAGGATCTTGCATTCGACCGCGGCGAGATCGACATTGGCTTTACTCGTCCTCCTTCGGCGGATAGAAGATCTGCCTACGACTCGCTCCTGCTCTTTCGCGAGCCGCTGGTTGTAGCGCTTCCCAAAAGCCGAAAGGTGAAAGCAAAACGCCTTCGTATCGCTGACCTTGCAGGAGAGCGCATCGTCACCTTCCGGCGCGCAAGCTCGCCCGAGGTCTTCGATACGATCATTCGCATCTGTAACGACAACGGCTTTTCTCCACGACTCCACAATGAGCTCAACAATATGCATTCCGTGTTATCGACGGTGGAAGCGAACGACGGAGTGGCGATTGTGACCGCCTCGGCTCGCAACCTACGGGCGCAGAACGTTTCTTTCTTCCGGCTGCAGCCTGATGACGTCCGCATTGACTTCGTCGCCACATGGAGGAAAAAGGAGCCTTCGGTTGCACTCAAGCTGTTTTTGCAGTTGCTCGAGGAAGAACGACCAGCCATCCGTCAGACAATGCGCTACCTGGAACGATAGGAGTTTCCGATCACCTGATCGGAAGATACGACGAATCGCGATCACCCAGCAGCGAATCTCTATTGGTGTGCGGCAACAAAGGCCGTTAGCCAAAAGGAGGCTGAACATGGGCAGCAAACAGAAGACAGCGATCGTAACCGGAGCGTCGCAGGGCATCGGAGCCGGTGTCGTGCAGGCATTCCTGGATCGTGGCTACAACGTCGTAGCAAACTCACGCAATATCCTTGGATCGGGTGCCTTTGCCGAATCCTCGCAACTCGCACTGGTCGAAGGCAGCATAGGTGACACCGCCGTCGCAGCCAAGGTGGTGGAAACGGCAATCAGCCGATTCGGATCAATCGAGGCGCTCGTGAATAATGCCGGTATCTTCTTTACGAAAGCGTTCACGGACTACACCCCGGAAGACTTCAAGGCGCTTTCGAAGACGAATCTGGAAGGCTTCCTCTACATCACTCAGGCAGCCGTGAAGCAGATGCTTGCGCAAAAGTCAGGCGGAAGCGTGATCAACATCACTACAGCGCTCGCCGTGAACCCGATCTCAGGCATTACGGCTTCAGTGCCCATGATCACCAAGGGCGGTCTTGAGGCAGTCATCCGCAGCCTGGCGAGTGAATACGCGAAAGAGCATATCCGTTTCAACGCGGTTGCTCCTGGACCGGTGGATACGCCGCTCCACAAGGACAACCCGAAGGAGTTTCTAAGGACGCTTACGCCGATGGGCGTTGTCTCAGACGTGAGTGATATAGTCGACGCGATCCTCTATCTG
>DASTSJ010000369.1:0-2045 GCA_035760765.1 Edaphobacter sp.
CAACAAGCTCGGCACACTGTTCAACATGGTCGGTTTCCAGACCAAGCTGAAATATGGCGATCAGACGCGCGTGCTGAAGATGATCCCCGGCCTCGAGAACGCGGAGTTCGCGCGCCTCGGCGGACTGCACCGCAACACCTACATCAATTCGCCGACGGTGTTGAACGAAACACTGCAGCTTCGCGCGCACCCCGAGATTTTGATTGCGGGCCAGTTGAGTGGGGTCGAGGGTTATACAGAGTCGATTGCCGGAGGGCTGCTTGCAGGGCGCTTCGCCGCAGCGCTTGCGCACGGTACTGTCCCTGCGGCCCCTCCGCGCCTGAGCGCCCACGGGTCGCTTGTTCACTACATCACCCATAGCGAGGCGAAGAACTTCCAACCGGCAAATATTACGTTTGATCTTCTGCCGCCGCTCGAAGATGAGTTGCGAAAGAAGATTCGCGATAAGAAGGAGCGGCACCGTATTCAGTGCGAACGCGGGCTTACGGCCTGGGATGAGTGGCTCGCGGCAACGGGTGCTGCGGCAGCTTCTGCAGGGAGTTGAGTTTCCACAGTCATTTATCCCGGCGCCGCAAAGATCCCTGTCTTGCGCTTGGCATGTTCGGCGCTGCAGGCAAAATACAGGGATCCTTCGCTTTGCTCAGGATGACGACCGTTGGAGATGACGCTTATGCGCGCACGATCTCTATTCGGCAGTTTTTTTGTTGCGGGCGCGTATCTTGAACCAGATGGGCGAGCCGATAAATCCAAACTTGTCGCGGATCTGGTTGGCGAGAAAGCGCTCGAAGCTGAAGTGCAGCTTCACGTCCTTGTCCGTAAAGAGCACGAACGTTGGAGGCGCCACGGCGGCTTGTGTCATGTAGTAGATCCGGACCCGCTTGGACATCGGCACGGATGCCTTCTGGAAGTCGATGTTGTCCAGGAAGCGGTTCATGTTTCCGGTGGTGATGCGCTTGCGGCGTTCGCGGGCAACAAGTTCGACCTTCTTGAAGACCTGATCGACGCCCTTGCCTTCAGCAGCCGAGATGAAGAGCAGGGGAGCGTAGTCCAGATACTTCAGGGCGTCGCGAACCTGCTGCTCGTAGACTTTTTTGTCCGCAGGAGCTTTGCCGTCAGTGCGTCCTGTAGTCACGGCGTCCCACTTGTTGACGACGATAATGACGCTCCTGCCGCTCTCGTGCGCGTAGCCCCCAATGTTGGCATCGAGTGCGGTGACGCCTTCTGTAGCGTCGATGATTAGAAGCGAGACGTCGGCAGCCTCGAGGTGCTTGCGGGCCATGACTACGGACAGCTTCTCGGCCATCAGCCTGGTCTTGCCCTTGCGACGAATTCCGGCGGTGTCAACGAAGCGGAAACTGTGCCCGTTGCGTTCTACAACCTCGTCGACGGCATCGCGGGTGGTTCCGGCGATTGGCGAGACGATGGCTCGCTTCGTGCCGGTCAGCGCATTCAGAAGGGTCGATTTGCCGACATTCGGCCTGCCAATGATGGCGATCTTGGTTTCAGTCTGCTGGAACTCGCCGTGGCTGCGGAGCTTGCGGGCGGGCTCGGGGCCGTCCTCGTCTTCGGCCATCTCGTCCTCTGCGGTCAGCATGACCTCAGTCGGCTGCTCAGAGACAGTCTCCGGAGGAAGAGCGGCAAAGACCTCGTCGAGCAGATCTCCCACTCCGGTGCCGTGTTCGGCGGAGATGGGAAGCAGCTGCCGAAGGCCAAGGCTGCGGTAATTCTCTGCGCTGGCAAGCAGCTCGGCTGCATCGATCTTGTTCACTGCGAGGAAGACAGGCTTGCCGCCGCGCATCAGAAGCCGGGCTAGCTCAATGTCGGGGGCAGCGAGCTCGGTGCGCCCATCGACCACCATGATGATCACGTCTGCCTCTGCCAGCGCCACCTGGGCCTGGCGGAAGATCTCGCTAGGGATAAGGGCTTCGTCATCGGGGACGACTCCTCCGGTATCGACCACGCGGACGGTGCGCCCGGCCCACTCCATCTGTCCGTAGATGCGATCACGCGTGATGCCAGGTTCGTCGCCTACGATGGAACGGCGC
>DASTSJ010000370.1:0-9225 GCA_035760765.1 Edaphobacter sp.
CTCTTTGCCAGCGCTTCAACGTTGTAGATCAGCATCGCGTCGAGGATGCTCTCTTCATGCGTAGTCTGAGAGCGATCGCAGGCGTAGAAGTAGCCCGCAATGCCCTCATCTTCAAAGACAACCGTCCACGGCGGCGCAGGAGAGTCGGAGGAGAGGAAGGCGAGGCCGGGGGTGAAAGTAAGGGACTGCATATCTCTCTCACGATACGATAGAAGCAGCGCCATATGGCAATCGGTCAATGAACGAGAGGGCGGTCCGCGGTTGAGGGTTCCGGAATTTAAAATGGGCTGGCCGCAGCGTCTTGCAGCGCTGCTGCTCTTTCTCTTTCTTGCACAATGCACGTGGGTTATCTCCCGCCAGCAGCTTTCTACCGATGACTACCGCTTTGCCCGCTGCGGCCGCGAGATGTGGGAAAACCCCTCTCCGCTCGCCGGATACTTTACCTCCTGCGGCAATCTGAACGGTGACGGAACCTTCGGGTACCGGGTCGCCGGGCTCCCGCTCACCACGCAGCGGTTGGTGCTGCTTGCGGTCGACAAGATGCGCCGACCGGAGAACCGCATCTACACCTCCGGCAGCCTCGGTGGTTCCACCTGGGAAGCCCGCCACGAGCTTTCGAGCGTCAAGTACCTTTTGCACTTACCCTTTGTCCTCTTCGCGATCTGGCTGGGTGCAGGTCTGTGGTGGGTGGCCCGCCGCCTCTTCGGGAATGAAGGCGGCTTCCTCGCGCTTGCGCTCTACTGTTTTTGTCCCGAGGTGGTCCGCTACAGCGTCTCGCCCAACAACGACGTGCTCGCCATGTGGGGAATCTACGGGCTGGTCTACACAGCCATCGGGGTCGCGCATGCGATGCAGGGCCCTCGGCGCAAGTGGCGTCCTCGCATCGCACTGCTGATTGTCGCCCTTGGCCTCACGGGCGCTGCTCACCTTCTCGCGGCAATCGCAGGCTTTACCGCGGCCGTCGTCTTCATGATGTATCTGGCGGAGCGCCGACGCAGCTACGTCCTCCAGACCCTCATCTTCTCCGCCATCGGAGCACTGGTGATTCTCTTTGCTTTCTACGCCTTCCGGCTGCCGGCCTTCAGCTATGTCTTTACCGGCGGAGGAGCGCGTTTCTGGTTCTCGCTGGACGCACTGAAGACCTTCTTCTCGTCTCCGGCCAATGCAGCCACCGCTGTAGCCACGGCGGTGTCCGTCATCCTCTACGTGGGAATCCGCCGGTGCCGCTACTTCGGCAACACGGCTCCTCTCCTGATGTCCCTTGCGCTCTTCCCTCTGGTGACGACGCAGACCGTCTCCCGGCCGTGGTTATGGGCTCTCCCGTTCCTGTTCACCTTCATCGGCGGAGTCTTCGCGGACATCCTGGAGACCCGCTATCGCAAACTATTTCTTACTCTGACGGGCCTTATTGTGGCTACGCAGGCCGCAGCATGCATCACTGTCTTAAACTCGATTGCACAGCAGTTGTAACGAACAGGCCCTGGGCGGCCTGAACTCTCGGGACAGGTCAACCTTGATCAAATCCGCTCTTCGCTCCGCCGGTGTTCTCTCTGTTCTGGGACTGCTCGTGTTCTTCTCCGGCTGCCATCGGCACCGCAAGACGACCTCCGCGCCCAATACGACCAACTACTCCGACGATCTTCAGCCTCTCGTCGCCTCGCGCAAGCTCACCTTTCTGCGCTGGCCTAACGTCTCCGACTACGAGCCGCTGGTAAAGACCTTCTACGACGATCGCAACTACGAGATCGCCTGGACACGTGATGGCAAGCCGACGGCTGCCGCTCAGGGCTTCATTCAGGCCTTTGCCGATGCTGCAGCAAAAGGCCTGGACCCCGAGGACTACGATAGCTCGCGCTGGGCTGCTCGTATCCAGTCGCTCTCCTCCGGCCATGAAGATGCTGTCTCAAAGTTCGATGTGGCGATGACGGTCAACGTCATGCGCTTCATCTCCGACCTTCGCATCGGCCGGGTCAACCCGCAGCACTTCAACTTCGGCATCAACGTAGCGGACAAGAAGTACGATCTTGCCGAGTTCGTCTCCGACAACGCCATCGACATCAGCGATGTGCCGAAGCTGCTCTCAACCGTCGAGCCGGACTCCGAGAATTACCGCCGCACCGAGCAGGCGCTCGCGCACTATGTTGAGCTTGCGCGCCATGAGTCCACAGGTCCCGTAGCACAGCCGCTGCCCACCATAACCAAGCCCCTCAAGATCGGCGATCCCTACCCTGCAGCTGCCGAACTCGAGCAGCGCCTCATCCTCGAAGACGACATAACATCAGCCGATGCGGACAATCAGAGCCAGACGGCTGAAGCTCCCCACGTCTTGACCAAGGCGATCAGCGAGGGCCTTCGTCACTACCAGGAGCGCCACGGTCTGGCCGTCGATGGCAGACTAACGCCCGACACAATCAAGAGCCTCAACGTTCCCATGTCTCAGCGCGTTGCTCAGCTGCAATATGCTCTCGAGCGCTGGCGCTGGCTGCCGGATCCGTATCTGAATCCCAAGCTGCTGGTGAACCTGCCGGAGTTTGTTCTGCGTGGCTACGATCCTGACAACAAGCTCCACTTCAAGATGAAGGTGGTCGTCGGCAAGGTCATCGGAGAACACCAGACCCCGGTCTTCGCCCGGATGATGCGTTACCTGATCTTCCGGCCGTACTGGAACGTCCCCATCAGCATCGTTCGTAAAGAGCTGATCCCGCATATTCGGGCCAATCACAGCTATCTTGAAGCAAAGAACTTCGAGGTCTACAACAACAAGGGTCAGGTCGTCAGCGGCTATACGATCAACCAGCTCGCTCAGGGCGGCCTGATGGTGCGCGAACGCCCCGGCCCGAAGAATTCACTGGGTCTGGTGAAGTTCATGTTCCCCAACCAGTACGACATTTACCTGCACGCAACGCCGGCGACGGAGCTCTTCAATCGGACGCGCCGCGACTTCAGTCATGGCTGTGTTCGCGTCGAGAAGCCCACTGACCTTGCGGCATGGCTGCTCGAAGGTCAGAAGGACAAAGACGGCCAGGAGTGGAGCCTCGAGAAGGTGCAGCAGGCCATGAACGCAGGCCCCAACAACTATCAGGTCAATCTCAAGACGCCCATTCCGATCGTCATCTTCTACGTCACCGCTGAGGTCGAGGAGGATGGTCATGTCCACTTCTTCGATGACATCTACGGCTACGACGAGAGTCTTCGCAAGGTGCTAGAGAAGGGGCCGCCTTACCCGATTCGTCCCGATGCCGTAGCCTCCCGGCCGAAGACGGATGACACCGTCTGATTCAGACTCTCCTTCACCCGGAGATCTGCTTTAGCTTCTAAAGCCGTCTCTTCGGGATCGTCTTCCGATTCGTTCTTAGCAGCCGCACCTTTGCGAGAACTGCTTCTAGGCTGCTAAAAGCTACGCCCACATTCAGAGCGCTGAAAAAGAAACGCCCCGTCACGTGGACGGGGCGTATTTTCGCAGCTGTTACTGCGGTTCGAACTACTCAGCAGAGGCGCTGGTGACTGCCTCAGCCTCGGGCTGATCGCTCTTCACCGTGACCTTCACGTGGCTGGTAACTTCGCGGTGCAGCTTGACCGGCACATGGTACTCGCCGAGGGTCTTCAGGGGCTCATCGAGCGAGATCTTGCGACGATCGATGGTGTAGCCCTTGGCCTCCAGCTCATGCGCGATGTCGCTCGAGGTGACCGAACCGAAGAGGTGGTCGTGCTCGCCAACCTTGCGCTCGAACACCAGTTCGACTTCGCTGAGCTTGGTGGCAAACGCTTCGGCGTCGACTTTCTCGCGTGCCGACTTGCGCACGGCCGAAGCCTTCATCTGCTCGATCACGGCCTTGTTGTTTGCCGTCGCTTCGATGGCGAGCTTCTGCGGCAGCAGGTAGTTGCGCCCGTAACCGTCAGCGACCTTGACGACGTCGCCGCGGTGGCCGAGCTTGTTGATGTCTTCCTTCAGAATGACTTCCATTGCAATGTCTCCGTTCCATGGTCAGGCCCTGCGCTCAAAGGGCAGCGGCCTCGACGAAAGTTAGTAGCGCGTAGCAAACGCAAGCAGGGCGATGTTGCGCGACTGCTTGATGGCCTGCGAGAGCCTCCGCTGATGGCGGGTGCAGACGCCCGTCAGGCGGCGCGGAACAATCTTGCCGCGCTCAGCCACAAACTGCTGGAGCAGGCGAACATCGCGGTAGGAGATCGCGTCGATCTTCTCAGTGCAGAACTTGCAGACCTTCTTGCGCCGGAAGAACTTGCGGCCACCGCCGCCAGGGCCGCCTGCGGGACGGGCAGGCCGGGGGCCGCCAGGACCAGCCGAGCTGGGGCGGGATGCGGGGGCTTGCTGTTCATTGGATGAAGTGCTGGTTGTCTCGTCAGCCATGAGTCATTTCCTCTTTCGTAGTTGGTGCCTTCGTCGCTCCAGACACGCTAGGGAGTCTCTGGACATGTGTCCCGTACGGAACGGCATGGAAGCGTCTTCAGGCGATTGGTCTTGCGTCATGCGTCGATCCATAAGGGGCGGCGCAGATCTTTTCAGCCGGCGCAGTTAGACTGCGGCAGTCTCCGCCGCTGGGCTCTCAGCCGCTGGGCTCGGAGCTACAGGAGCCTCGGTGTGCTCAACGACTGCGCTGCGCTTCACCTTGGTGTCGCGAATCGCCTTCACCTTCGCCAGGCGCTTCTCTTCTTCGTCGATGCGTACCGTAATGAACTTGATCACCTGCTCGGAGACGCGCAGACGGCGCTCAATCTCGCCAACCAGCGAGCCCTCGGCAATGATGGTCATCAGGACGTAGATGCCGTCGTTGAACTTGCGCACGGTGTAGGCCAGGCGACGACGGCCCATCTTCTCGGTCGACTTGATCTCTCCACCACCGTCGGTGACGTTCTTCTCGAAGCCTTCGATCAGCTTGTCGAGGTCTGCCTCTTCGAGGTCCGGGCGGACGATGTACATCACTTCATAAGTACGGCTCATATTCACTTCTTTCTGCGAAGTTTTTCTTCGCACCGCCCTCCGCTGATCCGTCGGGTCGGTATGGAATCTACTGCGTTTGCTTCCCTCCGTCAGCATCTTTCTCAGGCCGGCGGTTGAACTCGTTCATCGCGGCGCTGACCCCCTTGGTCAGCACCGTCTCGACTGCCAGCTTCACGCGGTCGAGCACTTCATCCATCTGCGCAAGCTCCTGCTTCCGCATCGGCGTCAGCAGGTAATCCCTGCCTCCCGCCTTGATCTCTCTGCCATCAGGCAGCGCCGCTTTACCGACGCCAATCCGGATGCGCAACCACTCGTCAGTTCCGAGCGCCCCAAGGATCGACTTGATCCCGTTGTGCCCGTTGGCCGAGCCACGCTCCGCAATGCGGAACTGGCCCAACGGAAATGCCAGTTCATCGTAGAGGACGATCACGTCCCTTGCGATGTCCTCGATCCCCAGCTCCTTCACCAGCGCGGCTACCGAAAGCCCGCTCAGGTTCATGAAGGTCTCCGGCTTTGCCAGCAGAACATCCTCGCCTGCCAGTCTGGCCTTCGCTGTAAGAGCCTTGCCACGCCGGTTACCGACCACCACACCGCAGTCCTCTGCAATGCGATCAATAGCAAGAAACCCGGCGTTGTGGGGTGTGAACTGATATTCGATCCCTGGGTTTCCAAGTCCGACGATCAGCTTCACGCAATCCGTTCCTTCCGTACAAAACCAGTAGCCATCCCGAACTTGCGCCCGGGATGGCTATAAAACTACTTCTTGGCTGGAGCCTCAGCGGTCTCTGTCTTACCCTTCTTGGCGACCTCGGGCTCAGCAGCACCTTCTGTAGGCTCAGCGGGAGCCTCTTCCTTGATGACGGTGACGTGTGCAACCGTTGCCGTCTCTTCGCCGAGGTACTTGATGGAGCCGGAGTGCGGCAGATCGGAGATGTGAATTGCACCGTGCAGCTCAAGACCGGTGACATCGACGTCGATGTGGCTTGGAATATCGCCAGGAAGGCACTCGATCTCGACCTCACGCAGAACGTGGTCGAGGATACCGCCCTGGTTTTTCACTCCAGTGGGTACACCGATGAGCTGAACCGGGACCGAGACTCGCATGGCCTTATCCATCGCAATGCGCTTGAGGTCGATGTGGAGCAACTTGCCCTTGATCGGCTCGTTCTGCCAGTCGACGATCATGGCCTTGGTGGCTGCGCCGCCTTCGATGTTCAGGTCGAAGATGGTGTTGTGGCCCGACTCCGAGTGCAAAATCTTGGTGATGACCTTGGGGTCAACCGTGACGGCGACCGGGTCCTGACCGGCACCATAAACGACCGCCGGAATCTTACCGGCGACGCGAACGCGACGAGCCGCATTCTTGTTGAACTTGCCCTCGCGGGGCGTAGCTACGACTGCGTCGAACGTATTACCTGCCATTTGCCTTCTTCCTTTCGGGCACGGAATCAATTCCGCTCCCTTTGCGGCTCTGCCGCGTTAATTTTTCCAGCCCAGAATGCCTGGGTTCTGGTTGCTTCTAATTGAAGAGCGAGCTGACGCTCGTCTCCATGTGGATGCTCTCGATGGCGCGGCCAAGAAGCCCGGCGATCGAAAGAACCTTAATCTTGTCCACCTTCTGCGCCTCTTCGCGCAGAGGGATGGTGTTCGTCACGACAACCTGCTTCAGCCGCGACTCGCGGATGCGCTCGATCGCCGGGCCCGAGAGCACGGCATGCGTGGCGCACGCGTAAACCTCTTTTGCCCCCTGGTCCAGCAGGGCATCGGCCGTCTTTACCAGCGTTCCGGCCGTATCGATAATGTCGTCGAGGATCAGGCACGTCCGGCCGCGTACATCGCCGATGACGTTCATCACTTCGGTGACATTGATGTCGGTCCGCCGCTTGTCCACGATGGCCAGCGGCAGGTCCAGCTTCTTGGCGAAGAATCTCGCCCTCTCCACGCCGCCGGCATCAGGAGAAACCACCGTCAGGTCCGGCAGGTTGAGATCCCGGAAGTAGCTCACCAGGACCGGACTTGCGAACAGGTGATCCACCGGGATGTTGAAAAACCCTTGAATCTGAGCCGCGTGCAGATCGACCAGCAGGGCACGATTGGCGCCGGCCGTCGTCAGAAGATCGGCAACCAGCTTCGACGTAATTGCGACGCGGGGCCGGTCCTTGCGGTCCTGCCGGGCGTAACCGTAATACGGCATTACGACGGTTATGCGTCCTGCGGAGGCGCGCTTCAGCGCGTCCATCATGATCAGCAGCTCCACGAGATGCTGGTCCACAGGGAAACATGTGGGCTGCACGAGAAAGACGTCCGCGCCACGGACATTCTCGAGCAGTTGAAAATGTACTTCGCCGTCGGAGAAGCGTTGCAGGCGAGCCTCGCCCATCGGTACTCCGACAAATTTGCAGATCTCCTCGCACAGGGCGACATTGGAGGATCCACAGAAGATCTTCATGCGCTTGCTCTCGCTTGGCCGCGAAGCGCGCTTCTTCTCCGCTTGCTTTGGCTGTCCGTTCGCCTGAGCTTTATCGGAGAGCGCCGGTGCAGGCTGGGAGCCGGTTTCGGCCTCCTCAACCTGACCCTGATTAGGGGAAAGAACTGCAGTCGCGTCTTGTTCGTTCACGTTGAAACCTCCAGGCTGGTTGACCTTGAATAGTTCCTACTGCCTTCGTCTTAGCGGAGCCTTGTTGCGACTCCGCGTTCCATCAAAAATCCTTGTTGCGAATCCCTGAAAACTACCTAAGACTGTCTTTCAAACTCTCTGGCTGCGGAGTAACGACGGCCTGTTGACTCCGTCCCGATTTCCGCAGTTCCCAGACACTGCCTACTTCAAGCGGCCATTGCTGCCGCAAAAATCCCTAAACTGCTCTCTTTCGCCGGCGAACGACTCTCTGGCTGGGCGACTAGGATTCGAACCTAGACTGAGTGCGTCAAAGGCACTTGACCTACCGTTAGTCGATCGCCCAGTTACCGGCTGCATCGTTGCGGTCAGCCGAAGTCACTCTGCGAACATTCTCGTCCAGTACAGCGAGCGGGGCAAGGTTTGCGTAACAATTGCCTCGGTACCCGCATCCTGAACGCGCTGTTGAGCCTGGCGAGCATCTGCCTCCGAACGGTAGAGCCCGAACAGGGCCGAACCCGAGCCGGAAAGCGCAGCATAAAGCGCCTGACCGGAGCCACTACCCATCAATAAGTGCTTGATTTCACGCAGGGAGGGATGGACTGGAAACACGACCCGTTCAAAGTCGTTTTCGATCCCGGTGCGGACAAGCGCGAGAAGGGTATTCTCCGCCAGATCATCCAGGCGGCCAGCCTGCTCTTTAGCAGGTGTAGAACCCTGGGTGATACCGGAAGTGCCTGGCTTCGCATAAACCGATGCGTAAGCGAGACTCAACTCATTCAGTTTATCGGGTCTACCGGCCTGAGTCAACGAAAGTGCATCCCAATCCCGGAAAGCCTGCGGGGTAGACACCCCGACGCTCGGAATCGCGATCACCGCAGGAACCCCCGCAAGATCGGGGAAGGGGAAGACCTGTTCGCCCCGCCCCAGCCCCAGGACCGAGCCTCCCAGTAAAAACAATGGCACGTCGGAGCCGATCTCCGCCGCAAGCTGCAGCCGCTCCGGTCCCGGAAGCGACACCCCCAGCTCGCGCTCCAGGCCGATCAGGGCAGCCACCGCATTGGCACTTCCCGCCCCCATTCCGCCCTGCACAGGAAGCCGCTTGTCGATGTGAATGGTCACGCGCGCCGCGATCTTCATCCGCTCCAGCGCCCGCTCCACCATCTTCCATGCCGTATTCCGGCTGTCCAGCGGCACCCGGTCGTCGTCAGAGCTAAGGACAATCTCGGTCGCACCTGCCCGACCGGCTTCTACCGTGACCAGATCGTGCAGCTCGAGAGTCTGGTAGAGCGTCGTCAGGCCGTGAAAGCCGTCTTCGCGAGAAGGCCCGATCGCCAGGCCGAGGTTGATCTTGGAATAGGAACGAACGCGGGTGGACATGCACTATCGATTCTACTTGGCCGAAAAATTACCGGCTCTATGCGGCAAGAGCGACCTGCACCTGCGGTTCAGCACAGTCGCAGCGCCGCTGATCTGGTTGACATCACACGCGAACCAGGACGCTTGGAGAGACCTCCGCTTCCTGCAACGAATCCTTAGGGCTCCGCTCAGCCGCAAACAACGACTCGATCTCCCACGCCGGCCTTGGCGTTGAGAAGAGATAGCCCTGGAAGAGATCGCAACCCAGCCGCACCAGTTCCCGATGCTGCTC
>DASTSJ010000371.1:0-2624 GCA_035760765.1 Edaphobacter sp.
GGCCGCAGCCGAACCGATGATGAAGCCTCCGGCGACACCCCCCAGCGCGAGCACCAGCGCCTCCAGCAGGAAGATCGCCATCAGGGTGGACTGCGTTCCCCCCAGAGCCTTCATAAGAGCAAAGTCACGTCTGCGCTCCAGCACACTCGCCGACAGCGTTGCCAGCACGCTTACTGCGACGGTCAGAGCGATCAACAGCACGGCTCCGTACATCAGCGCGTGGGTCTTCTCAACGATCCGGCTCTCACCCTCTACAAGCTGCCGTACCGGCTCCACTCTCGCCGTAGGCAGTGCTTCACGGATACGGGTGATCGCAGCATTGACCTGCGCTTCACCTCCCGGGATCTGCACCTCGATGGTGCTCGGTGCGGCGCCGGTCCAGGTCGTGAAGATGCGCATCGGGACGTAGATACGGCTGTCTTCATCGCCGCCGGTGTGCAGTCTTCCGACGCCGTGCAGCGTGATCGCACGATCGGCAAATTTCAGTTGAACGTTGTGCTCATCAGCGACAAACTCCGCCGCCCGCTGGCCGAGCAAGGCTACCTCTGAATCGGTGTCCGCAGGCCATGCATCGACCTTCCACCAGGAGTTGAGCCGTCGGACCGCTGGGAAATCCGTACCCGCGACCACGACCGGCGTGCCGCGGTCGGTAGTCGCTACGGCGTATCCAAACTCCGCTGCTTGAGCATCAGCACCGGCGGCTGCCCGCACGCGTTCCATGGCGTCCGGTTGAAGTCCCTGGGTCGCATCCGGCGCGGTGACCACGATGTTTGCGCCAAAGCTGCGGAACTCATGGTGCAGCTTCGAATCGAGATCAGCGTAGAGGGTCAGCAGTGCCGTCGCCACTGCCGCCGAAACCGTCAGCGCAACCAACGCAGACAGGCTGCGTGCGCGTCGATGGACCAGCGAGCGCCGCATGATCGCTGAAATGCTGAGCTTGCTCATACGTTCGCTCTCAGGATGGCAGAGGGGTCGTTGTTAAGGGCGCGTCGAATCGCTGGCGTACTGCCTGCAATCGCAACGACCAGCGCGAGCGTGACGACGACGGGAAAGAGCACCGGGATGAGGAGTGAGCCAAGCGCCACACCACCATCTGTCGCGAAGATACGGGCACCGAGCCAGGCTGCAAGGCCAGAGCCAGCCAGGTAGCCCAGTCCGCCGGTGAAGATGGCTAACAGACCTGCTTCGGCGTAAAAGAGCAGAGCCACCGTCGTCTTGCTCGCGCCGAGCGAACGCATGAGGCCAATCTCCGCCTGCCGCTCCAGGATGGCGGTGGCCATCGCTGCACTCACGGCAAACGCCGCGGCCAGCAGAGCCGCTGCACTGATCAGCCACATCAGGCCGCTGATGCGCTTCAGAACCGTGCCTTCGCTCTGCTCGACGCGCCGAATCTGTTCTGCCCGTGAGCCAGGGATGGCTTCACGAATCTGGTACGCGATCGAATTAGCGTAAGGGCGGCAGTACCAGATCTCCCGCATCTTCGGGGAGAGCGAGTCCGGATCTTTGCGGGCGAAGGCGTCTTCGGGTTTCGTGCGGGCGCTTACCTCAACTCTGCGAACAGCGTCGGGAGTGCCTGCGATCTGCTGGGCGGCGTTCAACGGTAGTAATAGCTGATTGTCCGTAGCGTCTCCCGTTGAGACGATCCCAGTTACATGCAGAGTCATGGCCTGGGATGCATCGCCGAGATGACCGCCAACCCGAATCTCGTCGCCTTCCTTCAGGTGCAGCCGCTGCGCTAAGGATGAACCTACCGCGACCTCTGCACTTGGGCCGTGCGTGTGACTCTCCTGCGGCCATGCTCCCTTTATCTTCCACCACGGGTGAAGCGTCGCGGCTCCAGTCCTAAGCGCCGGGCCGCCATTGCTGCTCAGAGCGTGGTTGAACCACAATCCGATTGCTGCAGCATCGACATCCCCTCCCAATGTCGTCTTGCCGAGCACGTGTACCGGTAGCTCAGGGCTGACCCCAGTAATGTTGTTCGCCCAGAAGATTCCCCGCAGCTTCGCGAGGTCGGATTCCTTGAGGTACGCTCCACCGGAGACGGGCTTGACGTCAACGCCGCCAACCTTCACCTCAAGCTGGTCGGCAGCGGGATAGACGATGATGTTCGCCCCGTAGGTAGCCAGTTCCTTGTGGATGCGATCGCCGATGGTGGTCGCGAGCGCCAGCATAGCGGTCACAGCCGTGGTGCCCAGAAGAATGGCGAGACCGGCCAAGGCCTTGCGTCGCCGCTGGCGGCGGAAGCTCTCCATGAGAAGCCGAAAGAACATCGCTCGCCCCTTAGCGCTCGAAGACCGGAACAAGCGTCTTGAGGTCAGCCGCCTGGATCGTGACCTGCCCACCCGCGATGGTGCTCTTGAGTGGGATCGGGTTGCACCCGCCCTCCTGCCCCATCGAGGAAGGGTTCAGGGGCGAAGCGCACATCTTGCAGGTGATCCCCTGGCTGCCGATGTAGAAGCCGACCGGCCCGCAGATTCGACATGCGTCGCCGACCGAGACAATATTGCCGTCCGGCTTCCTGTAGAGCAGGAAGCGGACCTGGACGTTACCGCCCTTGCCGTCATCGACATTGACGCCATAGCGATGAAGCTGATCGTCATTAATGTCCGCAGCGGGAACCGTGA
>DASTSJ010000372.1:0-6686 GCA_035760765.1 Edaphobacter sp.
CGGAGTCCCTGGCCCAGGAGGTCGCGCCCCTGGGAATCCGCGTCACCATCATCGAGCCGGGCCCGTTCCGCACTGATTTTCTTGGGCGCTCAGGTGTACAGGCGAAGATGCGAATCGAGGATTACCGTAACACTGCAGACAAAGGCCGCGCGTATCTTGCAGAACAGCATGGCCGCCAGCCCGGCGATCCCCTGAAGGCCGTCCAGGCGATGATCCAGGTTGTGGACTCGCCCAATCCTCCGCTTCGTCTGCTTCTGGGCGCTGGCGCTCTCAAGCGTGTGCGGCAGAAGCTCGAGAGCTGGCAAAAGGAGATCGCGGCCTGGGAGCCAGTAACCGTGGGTGCCGACTTCCCGGAAGGAAGATAGTCGGCCGCCTGCAACTTTATAGAAGGCGCTTATGCGCCGCATTGATTCAGAACGGCTCTGCCGTTCAACAGAAAGGAACTACGGATGGAACTTGGACTGATCGGACTCGGCAAGATGGGCTTCCACATGGCCGAGCGGCTGCGACTTGCCGGACATAAGGTAGTGGGCTTCGACTTCAACAAGGACACAACAGCCCGGCTTACGCAGACAGGCTCTCTGGGAGTCAACTCGCTTGAGGAATTGGTCAAGAATCTCTCCGCCCCGCGCGCGATCTGGATCATGGTGCCCTCCGGCGATCCTGTCGACCAGACCATCGCGAAGCTGGAGCCTCTGCTTGAAAAAGGCGACACCATCATCGATGGCGGCAACTCCAACTATAAGGACACGCAGCGCCGCCACGACGAGGTGACGAAGAAGGGCTTTGAGTACGTCGACTGTGGAACGTCCGGAGGCGTCTGGGGTCTGAAGGAGGGTTACAGCATGATGATCGGCGGCGACAAGGCTCCCGTCGAGCGGCTGACCCCCATCTTTCAGGCGCTTGCGCCCTCCCCGACCGAGGGCTGGGGACACGTTGGCCCGTCCGGAGCAGGACACTTCGTCAAGATGGTTCACAATGGTATTGAGTATGGTCTGATGCAGGCGTATGCCGAAGGCTTCTCGATCATGAAGGCAAAGCAGGAGCTTGGGCTTGACCTCACCCAGATAGCGCACGTGTGGCAGAAGGGATCGGTCGTGCGTTCGTGGCTGCTGGATCTGACTGCAGAGGCTTTGGATAAAAATCCCACGCTGGCCGGTCTTGAGGCCTGGGTTCCAGACTCCGGCGAGGGACGCTGGACAGTGATGGAAGCGATCGACCTGAACATCTCGGCGCCTGTGATTACCGAGTCGTTGATTCGCAGGTTGCGCTCGCGCGAGGAGAACAACTTTACCGATCGCATGATCTCCATCATGCGCGGCGCCTTCGGCGGTCACGAGGTCAAGAAGGCTTAACCTGGAAGAAGAGTAAGGAAGATCGATATGGCTACAACACAAGTTCAAGTAAGTCCTGACAAGGCGGCAGCGGCTCGCAACAACGAACGCGTGCCGGACCCATGCATCGTCGTGATCTTTGGCGCATCGGGAGACCTGACCAAGCGCAAGCTCCTGCCTGCGCTCTACCACCTGGAACAGGGCGGCCTGCTTCCTGAAGACTTCGCCGTGCTGGGCGTGGCGCGTCGTCCGCTCGAAAAGAGCTTCGCTCCTGACATGAAGGAAGGCATCGTAGCCGGCGGAGGAGTGGAAGAGACCGAGTCGAAGCTTGCTCCCTTCGTCGACCGCATCCAGTACTACGCGATGAACTTCGACGACGATGGTGGTTACGAAGGCCTGAAGAAGAAGTTGACCGAGATGGACAGCAAGTACAAGACGCGCGGCAATCGCCTCTTCTATCTGGCGACCGCGCCCGAGTACTTCTCCGACATCATCAACTTCCTTGGCAAGCACGGCATGGCTCAGCCAGAGGCCGATAAGGACGGCAAGGCTCCCTGGGTGCGTACCATCATCGAGAAGCCCTTCGGCCACGATCTGGAATCTGCCCGGGCACTGAACGATGAGGTCAACAAGGTCTTCCATGAAGACCAGATCTTCCGCATCGATCACTACCTCGGTAAGGAGACCGTGCAGAACATCCTGGTCTTCCGCTTCGCCAACGGAATCTTTGAAAACGTCTGGAACCGCAACTACATCGATCACGTTGAGATCACTGCTGCCGAGTCAATCGGCATCGAAGGCCGCGGTCCGTTTTACGAGCAGGCAGGCGCGCTGCGCGACGTCGTGCAGAATCACGTGATGGAGTTGCTCAGCTTCGTTGCGATGGAGCCGCCCGTCTCCTTTCAGGCAGATGCTGTTCGCGCTGAGAAGGTAAAGGTCTGGAAGGCCATCTCACCCATCCATCCTGCCGACACCGTTCGTGGACAGTATGGCCCCGGCATCGTCGACGGAAAGGCTGTTCCCGGCTATCGCCAGGAAGATCGCGTCCATCCGCGTTCGCAGACCGAGACCTACGCTGCTCTGCGGCTCGAGATCGAAAACTGGCGCTGGGCGGGCGTCCCGTTCTACATCCGCGCCGGCAAGCGTCTGGCAAAGCGTGTCACCGAGATCACCATCCAGTTCAAACAGCCGCCGATGCTTCTCTTCAAGGGCGGCGAGTGCCATGACTCCAGCGCCATCAAGCCGAACCTGATCTCCATGCGCATCCAGCCCGACGAGGGAATCTCGCTGCGTTTTGGCGCGAAGCTCCCCGGCCCGAGCATGGACATCAGCCCCGTGCAGATGAACTTCAGCTACGCGGACGCCTTCGGCAAGTCCTCGGCGAACGGCTACGAGCGCCTTCTGCTCGACGCCATGCTCGGGGACGGCACACTGTTTGCGCACCGCGACGGCGTCGAAGCCACCTGGGCGTTGATGACACCAATCCTCAAGGCCTGGGCCGAAACTCCCGTCAAGGACTTCCCCAACTACGCCGCCGGAACCTGGGGCCCGTCCGCAGCCGATGCGCTGCTGGAGTCCGAGGGCCGCAAGTGGCGTAAGCTGTAACCGCTTCTCTGTCCCGGCAGACGCTCTCAACCAGAGTGCTTTGCCGGGACGGAACATCTCAGTCAATCCAATCGCATCCAACCCCGATAGGAACTATGCCGCGACCTGTTGCCGTCACCTACCGCGTCTCTTCTACTCCGGCCGAGGTTGCAAAGGCCGCCGCTGAGCTCTTCACCAACTCCGTCGTCAACGCTGCGAACTCCCGTGGCATAGCGCGCGTCGCCATCTCCGGAGGCACGACTCCCAGGGCCATGTTTGCTCTTCTGGCCGATCCCGCGCAGCCCTTTGTGAAAGAGATTCCCTGGGACAAGCTCGACCTCTACTGGGTGGACGAACGCAGCGTAGGACCGGATGATCCTGAGTCCAACTACCGGATGACGCGTGAGGCCCTGCTCTCGAAAGTCCCGCTCCCCGCTGAGCGAATTCATCGCATGGAAGGCGAGCTGAACCCTGAAGAGGCGGCGGCGCGCTACGAAGCCGTCATACGCAATGGCTTTCGTCTGGAAGGCGCGGAGACCCCGACCTTCGATCTCGTTCTGCTCGGCATGGGAGACGACGGCCACACCGCGTCGCTGTTCCCTCACACTGAGGCCATCAACGACATGACCCATATCGTCGTCGCCAATCACGTGCCCCAGAAGAACACCTGGCGCATCACGCTGACGTGGCCGGTGATCAATCAGGGCAGGGAAGTCGCGTTCCTGATCGAAGGCGCAGGCAAGGCGCAGGTGCTGCACGAGGTGATGCAGGGTCCCTATCAGCCCGATACCTATCCTTCGCAGATCATTCGACCCGCAAGTGGTAAGCTGACCCTCTTGCTGGACGCCGCGGCAGCCGCTAAGCTGCCACAACCGGAGAATGGAACCGGAACCCTGGAGCTGAAATAGATGATTCTTGCTGGTGATGTCGGCGGTACCAAAGTCCACCTCGCACTCTACGACTTCACGGATGGAAAGCTCCACCCGCTGCGAGACAAGAAGTATCCGGCGCACCAGTTCTCGTCACTCGACGAGATCGTCGACAAGTTCCTGAACGGCGACGAACAGATACCCGCCACCAGACGCGAGGATATCCTCGCCGCCTGCTTCGGCTGTCCTGGCCCTGTGCGCGAAGGCCGTCTGAAGCTCACGAATCTTCCGTGGATACTCGATGCGGCCGATCTTTCCCGCTCGCTTTCGATCAAGCATCTCTTCCTCATCAATGATCTCGAAGCGAACGGCTTTGGCATCCCTGAGCTTCCGCCAGACAAGATCTACACCCTGCATGAGGGAAACCCTGAAGCCCAGGGTCATCGGGGTCTCGTCTCGGCAGGCACAGGACTCGGCGAAGCCCTGCTGATCTGGAACGGCAAGAAGCACAATCCTATCCCCTCCGAGGGCGGTCACTGCGACTTCGCGGCACGGACCGATCGCGAACTCGCACTGCTCGAGTATCTGCGCAGCACGCTCAAAGGACGCGTAAGCTTCGAGCGGGTCGTCTCCGGACTTGGTCTCCAGAACATCTACCGCTTTCTGCGCGATGTAGAGGGAATTGACGAGCCGAAGTGGCTGTGCGACCGCATGGCTGCCGAAGACCCGAACGTCGTGATAGGCGAGTGCGCGGAGGACGGCTCAAGCTCCATCTGTTTCGAGACTATGAAGACCTTCGCTGCCGCCTACGGTGCGGAAGCAGGCAATCTCGCGCTCAAAGTCTTGGCGACCGGAGGGATCTATCTGGGCGGCGGCATCGCTCCCAAGCGCCTCAAGACCATGCAGAATGGCTTCTTTATGCAGGCATTTCTGGACAAGGGCCGCATGTCGCCTCTGCTGCAGTCGATTCCGGTGCGCATCATCATGGACGACACCTGTGCGCTGCTCGGTGCGGCGGCCTACGCCGAAGCGCGCGCCGTCGAGGCGGGCAGTGTCTCCGAGCGGGCAGCTTCGCTCAGCCACGCGTAGTCCTATGCGACTGGTCCCATAAACAGAGCAAATCTTCGCGTCTGCAGCGGCTTTCCTCGTTGTTCGGGCGAAGAGCTTCGGTATGTTTAAAGATATGAAGACCGCTCTTCGCCGTTCCCTCTGCACGCTCGCCATCGGCTTGTTTTCCGCATCCCTCTCGCTCATGGCGCAGCGCCTTCCCGAAGGCGTTCATCCCGAGCACTACTCCCTCACCCTTACGCCGGATCTGAATGCAGCGACCTTCACGGGCGAAGAGACCATCGACCTCGTCCTCGATCACCCCAGCAGAACGGTTACGCTGAACGCCGCTGAGATCAAGTTCCTCTCCGTTAAGGCAGGCTCGCAGACCGCGGAGGTCTCAGACGACAGCAGCAAAGAGCAGGCGACCTTCACCTTCCCACAGGAACTTCCCGCAGGCAAAACGACGCTCTCCATCAGCTACACCGGCATCCTGAACGATAAACTGCGCGGCTTCTATCTCTCAAAGACCAAGGCTCGCAACTACGCTGTGACGCAGTTTGAGCCGACGGATGCTCGCCGCGCCTTTCCCAGCTTCGATGAGCCTGCACTGAAAGCCACCTACGACATCACGCTCGTCATTGACTCTCGCGACACCGCGATCTCGAACACGCAGATCGTCTCCGACAAGCCTGCATCGGTATTCGGCAAGCATGTCGTCAAATTTGCCACGACCCCGAAGATGTCCACCTACCTGGTCGCCTTCCTCGTAGGCGACTTCAAGTGCACCAGCGGAAAGGCTGACGGCGTTCCGATCCGTGCCTGTGCTACTCCCGATAAGGTCGCAATGACGAAGTTTGCCGTCGAATCGGCGGAGTACATTCTGCCGTTCTACGACAAGTACTTCGGCATCAAGTACCCCATGCCCAAACTCGACATGGTGGCCCTCCCTGACTTTGAGGCCGGAGCCATGGAGAACTTCGGCTGCATCACCTACCGCGAGACCGATCTGCTCGTGGACGAGAAGACCAGTCCTATCCCAGCCAAAAAGCGCGTAGCCATTGTCGTCGCACACGAGATGGCGCACCAGTGGTTCGGCGACATGGTCACCATGCAGTGGTGGAATAACCTGTGGCTGAACGAAGGCTTCGCCAGTTGGATGGAGTCGAAGCCCGTCGCAAAGTGGAAGCCCGAATGGGACTTCCCGCAGGACGATGCGCGCGATCTGGACGCTACCCTCAATCTCGATTCGCAGAAGACCACACGCACCATTCGCGCCAGGGCTGAGACTCCCGACGAGATCAACGAGATGTTCGACGGCATCGCCTACGGCAAGGCCGGTGCTGTGTTGGGAATGGTCGAAAACTACCTCGGCGAGGAGACCTTCCGGCAGGGCGTTCACAACTACCTTGCAGCGCATCTGTACGCGAATGCCACAGCAGAAGACTTCTGGAACGCGCAGACATCAACCTCGCACAAGCCTGTCGACCGAATCATGCAAAGCTTCGTGACCCAGCCGGGAGTTCCGCTGCTGACCTTCTCGGATGCCACTGGCTCCGACGTTCCCGTACAACAGTCTCGCTTCTTCCTCGCGGGCACAGCGGCTGATACCACGCAACGCTGGACACTTCCGGTCTGCATCAAGACTTCTGGAAAGTCCGACTGCACCGTAGTCACTCCGGAACAGAACACGATTCCGCTGCCGCAGAGCGACGCCGCATCGTTCTTCTTCGCAAACGCAGGAGCCAAGGGCTACTACCGGACGGCTTACACCACACCGCAGCTCAAGGCCATCGTCGCGAACGTAGAGACCGCTCTCAACCCGCAGGAGCGTATCGATCTCATCGGCGAC